>JAYTHT010000548.1:0-2838 GCA_043732365.1 Novosphingobium sp.
TCGCTGCACTGATCGCGCATTTCCCGCTTGCATTTTGACCCGGTAAGTCAAGGATTGCACCAACCCGGCAAGACCCAGCAAGGCAGCCCCCGGGACCCATGCGAGAGGATTGCAGCCATGACGACATCGGTAGCCGAAAAGACGCACACGCTCGTGTCACCGTTCGCCAAACGGTATGACAATTTCATCGGGGGCAAATGGGTTGCGCCGCTGGCCGGTCGCTATTTCGACAATGTCTCCCCGATCAACGGCAAAGTCGTGTGCGAAATCGCCCGCTCTGATGAGGCCGATATCAACCTGGCGATTGATGCCGCGCATGCCGCGCGCGTTGGGTGGGGGAATACATCGCCAGGCGACCGGGCGCAGGTGCTGTTGCGCATCGCCGACCGGATGGAGGCCAATCTGGCGCTGCTGGCGACCGCGGAAACCTGGGACAATGGCAAACCGATCCGCGAAACGATGGCCGCCGACATACCCCTGGCGATCGACCATTTCCGCTATTTCGCCGGTTGCATCCGCGCCCAGGAGGGTGCGCTATCGGAAATCGATATCGATACGGTCGCCTATCATTTCCACGAACCGCTGGGTGTGGTCGGGCAGATCATTCCGTGGAATTTTCCGATTCTGATGGCCGCGTGGAAACTGGCGCCGGCGATCGCGGCGGGCAATTGTGTCGTGCTGAAACCGGCCGAACAAACGCCTGCGTCGATCCTCGTGCTGGCCGAACTGATTGCCGATATTGTGCCGCCGGGCGTGCTGAATATCGTCAACGGTTTCGGGATCGAGGCTGGCAAACCGCTGGCGTCGTCGCCGCGCATCGCCAAAATCGCGTTCACCGGCGAAACCTCGACCGGCCGGCTGATCCTGCAATATGCCAGCCAGAACCTGATCCCGGTCTCGCTCGAACTCGGCGGCAAAAGCCCGAACATCTTCTTTGCCGATGTCGCCGCGCACGACGACGATTTCTTTGACAAGGCAATCGAGGGTTTTGTGATGTTCGCGCTTAACCAGGGCGAAGTGTGCACCTGCCCCAGCCGCGCGCTGATCGCCGAATCGATCTATGACCAGTTCATGGAACGCGCGCTCGCCCGCGTGAAACAGATCGTGCAGGGCAATCCTCTCGATCCCGGCACGATGCTGGGCGCGCAGGCCAGCGCCGAACAGCAGGAAAAAATCCTGCATTATATGCAGATCGGCCGCGATGAAGGCGCCACCGTGCTGACCGGCGGCGCGGCTGCAAACATGGAGGGCGAACTCGCCGGCGGATTTTACATCCAGCCGACGGTGTTCAAAGGCCACAACAAGATGCGCATTTTCCAGGAAGAAATTTTCGGCCCGGTCGTATCGACAACGACGTTCCGCGATGCCGACGAGGCCTTGCAGATCGCCAACGACACCGTGTTTGGCCTGGGCGCCGGGGTGTGGAGCCGCGATGCCAACACCTGCTATCGCTTTGGCAGGGCCATCCAGGCCGGGCGGGTATGGACCAATTGCTATCACGCCTATCCCGCGCATGCGGCCTTTGGCGGGTACAAACAGTCGGGCATGGGCCGCGAAACGCACAAGATGATGCTCGACCATTATCAGCAGACGAAGAACATGCTGGTCAGCTACAGCCCGAAAAAACTAGGGTTTTTCTGACCGGACAGGACACCAGACGCATGTCTCGTGACTTGCCGAACCCGCCGATGCCTGCGGCAGCAGTGTATCGAAGGGGGCCGCAGATGACCGCAAAGACAGGACCATGGCTCGGCGCCACGCTGGTGGGCCTGCTGGCGCTCGCGGTGATGCTCAATTTCGTCGATCGCGGCGCAATCGGCATTGCCGCGCCGCTGATGAGCAAGCAACTGGGCCTGTCCGCGACGCGCTTTGGCATCGCGGTTTCGGCGTTTTTCTGGACGTATGGGCTGACCCAGCCATTTATCGGCGCGCTGGCTGATCGCTGGCCGGCGGGGCGGGTGCTGGCGATGTCGGTAACGGTGTGGGCAGTAGCCACGCTGCTGACCGGACTGACCACCGGGTTGGTCATGCTCGTCGCCTTGCGCCTGCTGCTCGGGCTGGGTGAAGCGGCGCTGTTTCCCTGCACGTCAAAGCTGATTGCGGCGCATGTCCCGCAGGCGCGGCGCGGGTTGGCCAATGCGGTTGTTGCGGTGGGGCTGGCGCTCGGGCCGGCGCTGGGCGTGCTGGCCGGGGGAATGATCTTGGCGCGGTATGGCTGGCACACGATTTTTGTTTGTTTTGGCGCGGTGACGCTGGCCTGGGTACTGCCGTGGCTGGCGGTGCAGGCGCGGTTACCGGCGCGGGTCATGGCCGGGGGGGTCGTGGTGGCGGATCGGCCATCGCCAATTCGGACCCTGCTGAAACGGCGCACGCTGTGGGCGATGGGCGGTGCGCATGCGCTGGCCAACTACGGCTTTTTCTTCGTGTCGATCTGGTTGCCGCTCTATCTCGTCAAATCGCGCGGGCTGCCGATCCCGACGATGACGTTGTTTGCGACCGCGACATATGCAACGCAGGCGCTTGCCTCGCTCGGCTGGGGGCAATTGTCCGATATCCTGGTGCGGCGTGGCGGCAATCCGGGTACGGTTAAACGCTGGCTGTGCGTCGTGGCCGAATTGGGCTCGGTCGTCGGGATCGCGGGCATAGCGCTGGCGCAGGGACATGCGCAATTGCTGTGCGCGCTGATGCTGACCGGGCTGTTCCTGGGGTGCCTGCCAACGATGGTTTACGCGTTGGGCCAATTCCATGCGGGCCCGCGCGATGCCGCCGGCTGGATCGGGGTGCAGAACGCAATCGGCAGCCTGTCGGGGATCATCGGGCCGATCGTGACCGGCGTGA
>JAYTHT010000549.1:0-2818 GCA_043732365.1 Novosphingobium sp.
AACGACATGGCCGTCGGACAGATGGATGCGGAAAATCGTGCCGGCCGGCACATTGCGCAACCCTTCGACCAGCGCGCCGGTCGCGCTGATATTGCGCACATTCGCCTCGTAATTGTGACCGCCGTGTTCCAGCACGACGCGGCGCAGGATCGACTGGCGCAAAGCACGCGCCGCGCGCGGACCGCGCGCAATCGCTACCAGCCCGCTGCCCAGCCGATCGAGCGCGGCCTGCGCCGACAGCGGACGCTCGTAAATGAATCCCTGCACGTGGCTGCATCCCAACAGGCGCACGAGGTCGAGTTCGTCGAGCGTTTCGACACCTTCGGCCGTAGTTTCCATGTTGAGCGCTTCTGCCAGGCTGACAATCGCGGCGATAATCGCGCCGTTGCGGCTGCCAGGCTCGGTTGCGCCGCGCACAAACGACTGGTCGATCTTGATCTTGTCGAACGGCGCCTTTTTCAGGTAGCCGAGCGAGGAATAGCCGGTGCCGAAATCATCGAGCGCCAGCCGCACGCCGATCCGTTTCAACGCGCGGAACATCGCCTCATTGCTTTCATCCTCGTTGATGAACACGCTTTCGGTGATTTCCAGTTCCAGCCGGGTGGCATCGACCTGGGCGGCGGCCAGCGCGCTCATGACAATTCCGGGCAGCGCCGGATTGGCAAATTGTAGCGGCGACACATTGACCGCTACCCGCACGTTTTCGGGCCAATTCGCCAGATCCATGCACGCCTGCCGCAGCGCCCATTCGCCGATTTGCGCGATCAACCCGGCATCTTCTGCAATCGGAATGAACTTGGCCGGCGAAATGAAGCCCTGTTCCGGATGTTTCCATCGCAACAGCGCTTCAAAACCGGTTATTTTCTCGGTCGTGGTCTGCACCACCGGCTGATAATACAGCTCCAACTGCCCGAGCGCGAGCGCATCGCGCAGGTCGCTCTCCAACTGCCGGCGCTCTTCGGCATCGCTGTGCAGATCGGCGGCGTAGAAATGAAACCGCCCGCGGCCACCATCCTTGGCCGCGTACAGCGCCAGATCGGCATTGCGCACCAGCGCCTCGCTCGTCACGCCATCGTCGGGCGCGATTGCGATCCCGACCGAGGCCCCGATCATCACCCGGCCCCCATCCAGCCCGTACGCCTGCGACAGGCTTTCAATGACATGCGCGGCGATCTGCGCCAGCAACTGGCGCTCGATCCGCCCCGGAAAAATGATCTGGAATTCATCACCGCCAAGTCGCCCGACACGTCCGGCCGCACCGACACCGCGTTCTAACCGCTGCGCCACGAGTTTCAGCAATTGATCGCCGGCAGGATGGCCCAGCGTATCGTTGACTTGTTTGAACCGGTCGAGATCGATCAGGAACACCGCGCAGGCGCGCTGTTGCTCTTGCGGTGCGACCAGGATTTTTTCGAGCGATTGCGCCATGAAAAACCGGTTCGACAGCCCGGTCAGCGAATCAAAATGGGCCAGCCGCGACACGTGTTCCTGCGTCCGGCGGCGCTCGGTCAGGTCGGCGCCCGATCCGCGAAATCCCTGAAAATTGTCGAACGTGTCGTAAATCGGACGCCCGGTGATCGCCCACCAGCGTTCGTCATCGCGGATCGCGGCGCGCACCACCAGATCGCTGAAACTCGACCGCGCTGACAGATGGAAATTCAGCGTGCGTTCGCTGCGATTTCCCGATGGCCCGGCGATCTGTTCGTCCAGTTGAAACAGGTCGGCCAAAGGCCGTCCCACCAGATCGTCGGACGTTCGGCCCAACAGCTCTGCAACCGGGGCGGAAACATACAGGATCGTGCCGCGCCGGTCGGTTTCCCAGAACCAGCCTTGACCGGTCTCTTCGAAATCGGCGAGAATTTCCTGCGCGCGAGTCTGGTCGCGCGCGGCATTCTGCGCCCGATTGTGCTCGGTCAGGTCGATGTCGCGCTGGCGGGTAAAGGCAATGCCCCCGATCGCCAACCCGACGATAGTGACCAGAATGCCGTTCAATGGCGAAACGACGCACGTCACCGCCGACCACATCGCCACCTGGCCACACAGCAGCCCGGCCAGCCGACCCGACTGAATGATCGTGGCCAGTAAAGCGACGCTGACCAGCACCGCTATCGCCTGCAACCACGGTACATGTCCCAGTTGCGCCCAATGCGCGATACCCCAGCCATAGACGAACATCGGCACGACAATCATCGCGGCAACCATGCCCAGCCGTTGCGCCATGCCAAGCGGTGCATGGTCCATCCGCGCAATCGGTCGCGCCAACAGCGTCAACAGCGCGCCAACCAGCGCAATCAGCGGCGACAGCAAATCGGTAGCGCCGCCGCCCACCGCACCATGGCCGAAAAAAACGTGATCGGCCAACGCCGGAAGCGCCACACCCAGCACCATCGGCAACGCAATCTGCCACCATTCGGGCGCGACCAGGCTGCGATGAAGCGAAGACCAGAACGGAAAGCCATACCCGGTTTTGCTATGGACCAGGCTTTCGCCGCGTTCGCGACGCGGCCGACTGCGCGCGAACCCATTGGTCCGCGCGGCGTCGCCTGGATCACGGCGCCCCCGATCCCCGATATCGCGTTCCACCTCGTTCATGTCGCCGAGATGGCCCGTGTCGCTTTGAGAAACAGTTAATCCGCGCCGGATTGTTGACCAAAAATCGCCATGGAATTTCCGTTTTCACCTGGTATTCCCGTAATCGCGCGATTGCGGTGCCTGACCCGGAGTAATCGTCCCGAAACGGCACATCAAGCAGCCGGTGGCCATGCAGTCCGCAGCGCGCTAGACGAACCCACAGGGCAATTCGGCCCGGCAATCCCAA
>JAYTHT010000550.1:0-2812 GCA_043732365.1 Novosphingobium sp.
TCGCCAGCTTCCATCGGTCAGCCCTCCTTGACGGGTTCGATGAGGGCCGGCTCATGGCCGCCAGCGAGCGACTTCTTCATCGCCGCCAGTTCCTCATCGATGCGATCTTCGGCCGCCAGCGCCGATATCTCGTCGGCCAGCGTCGGCTTTGGCCGCGCCAGATCAAGCGAATCGGCGCGCCCTTCGGCATCATCGACCCGGCGTTCCAACTGGTCGAACCGCGACAGTGCCTCGTCCACGCGTTCGCTGGTCATCAACTTTTTGAGGCGCACCCGGTTTTCTGCGCTTTCCAGCCGCGCGGCAATCGCGCCCTGCCGATGGCGCGCTTCACGCAACCGGGTCTGCAACTTGTCGATATCGACTTCATAGGCGTGCAGCGATCCTGCCAGAATGCCGATTTCCTTGCGCAACTGGTCGGCCATATCGGTGGCCTTTTTCTTTTCCACCAGCGCGCCGCGTGCCAGATCCTCGCGCGATTTGGACAGCGCCAACTGCGCCTTGTCGGCCCAATCGTCCTGCAACCGCGCCAATCGGTCGATGTGACGCTGCATTTCCTTTTGGTCGGCAATGCTGCGCGCCGCGGTGGCGCGCACCTCGACCAGCGTTTCCTCCATTTCGAGGATGATCATGCGGATCATCTTGGCCGGATCTTCGGCGCGTTCGAGCAAGTCGGAAAAGTTGGCGGCAATAATGTCGCGGGTTCGCGAAAAAATACCCATTGGCATAACTCCAAAGCGGGTCGGACGGGATACAACATCGGCCCCTGCAGACGCGTCCTGATCGACCCGATCAAGCTGCCTTGCAGCGATCGCACGATCAAGCCGCGATAGCGGGGCGAAAGGCGAATTCATGCAAGTTCGCCCGTAATCGCCGCTGGACTGGCGAAAATCAGGGGTGCGGCAACGGCGCGATGCGACATGGCGACGCCCGACAGCGCGGTCAGGGCCAGGATGCTGGCGATGGCAGCGCGGCCGAGCGGCGATGCGAAAAAGCGAGTGGTGTCGATCACGGCCATTCTCCTGAAAAAGCGGAACTGAAAATCCGTTTTGCCCGTATTGGGCCACATCCCGGTGTTTGCATGAGCCGTGCCAATTGCCGAACATGGCGGATTTGTGCCATTTCGGGTGTTCGCCGACCTTTCAAACATGGGAATTCTTGCCCAATCATGGCGGAATTTGCTATTGGTTGGGAATGGATCGCGCAACACAACTGATCGGCCAGGCCAGCCATTTTCTTGACGCCGTCGAGCGGGCCAGCCGCGCCGCGCCCTTGCGCCGCCCGGTGCTGGTCGTCGGCGAACGCGGCACGGGCAAGGAACTGATCGCCGAACGGCTGCACCATCTGTCAACCCGCTGGCAGGAACCGCTGGTCACGATGAATTGCGCCGCGCTGCCTGAAACGCTGATCGAGGCGGAACTGTTCGGGCACGAGGCAGGCGCGTTTACCGGCGCATCGCGCGCCCGGGCGGGCCGGTTTGAAGAGGCGCATCGCGGTACGCTATTCCTCGACGAATTGGGCACGCTGTCGATGGCGGCACAGGAACGGCTGTTGCGCGTCGTCGAATACGGCGAAGTTACCCGGATCGGCGCATCGCGGCCGGTGCATGTCGACGTGCGCATCGTTGCGGCCACCAACGAAGATTTGCCGGGCATGGCGCAGGCCGGGCGGTTTCGCCCCGATCTGCTCGACCGCCTGAGCTTTGAAGTGATCACCCTGCCGCCATTGCGCGTGCGTGAGGGCGACATTGCGGTGCTGGCCGAACATTTCGGCCGGCGCATGGCGTCAGAACTGGCGTGGGACACCTGGCCCGGTTTTGCCGACGCGGTCGCCGCCGCGCTCGAAACGCATCCGTGGCCGGGCAATGTCCGCGAATTGCGCAATGTCGTCGAACGTGCGGTCTATCGCTGGGACAATCCGGCGCGCGCGGTGGGCGAAGTGCATTTCGACCCGTTTGACAGCCCGTGGAAACTCGCCGGCCGGTTTGGCGGGATGGCAATCGAACCCGCGCCCGCGCCACCCGGCACGGGCGTACGCCCGCCGACTGATTTTGACCCGATCGATTTTGACAGCGTTACCGATTTGCGCATGGCGGTCGATGCACACGAACGCGCGATCATCGACCATCACCTGACCAAAAACCGGTTCAACCAGCGCCAGACTGCCAAGGCGCTGGGGCTCAGCTATGACCAGTTGCGCCATTGCCTGCGCCGCCACGGCCTGATCGACCGGACCTGAACTTTGGCGCTTACCCGGCTGACATTACGCGATTTTCGTAACCACACCGCGACCCGGTTGGACGCGATGGCGACGTTCAATGTGCTGACCGGGGAAAACGGCGCAGGCAAAACCAATGTGTTGGAAGCGATCAGCCTGTTTGCACCCGGACGCGGGCTGCGCCGCGCCCAGCCGTTGGAAATGGCCGCCGCAGGGGGCCCGGGCGGGTTTGCGGTCGCGGCGGAACTGGAACACGGCACACTTGCGCTGGGCACCGCGACCGCGCAACCCACGCCCAATCGCCGCACCGTGCGGATCAACGGCGCCGATGGCCCGGCGACCCGGCTGGCCGAGTGGCTGGCGATCACCTGGCTAACCCCGGCGATGGACCGGCTGTTTGCCGAAGGCGCGAGCGCGCGGCGGCGGTTCCTCGACCGGCTGGTACTGACGATGGAGCCCGGCCATGCACGCCGTTCCACGCGCTATGAAACCGCGCTGCGCGAACGCAACCGGTTGTTGTCCGAACCTGCCGAGCCCGATCCGGCGTGGCTCGATGCGCTGGAAATGCAACTGGCCGAATGCGGCTGTGCGATCGCTG
>JAYTHT010000551.1:0-2806 GCA_043732365.1 Novosphingobium sp.
GTTTTGATATAGCACTGCGTCTATCCCGCTGCCAACTGCACCTAATACCCGGCGATGCGCGCCTGCCCGGTCGAAACCGCCTTGCTGCCAGCCGCTCAAGACCCGCTGCCCGGGTTAACTGCAGTGCCAATCACGCTTCGCGCGAGTTCCGGGGACGCTGCAAGTGCCCTGAACTCATTTGGCAATTGGCTGCCGCTCGATTTGAACGGCGGCACCTGATCCCGCGACGTTGTCAAATTTCCCCCAGGCATGGTGGACATGCTATGGCGCGGCCATGACTGATGAGCGTCGTTCTTCAATGGCCGTTTTGCGCAACCGCGATCCTATCCTCGACGTGCTGCGTCACGTTCTGCCTGCGACCGGGCGCGTGCTGGAATTGGCGAGCGGTACTGGCGAACATGTGATGCATTTTGCGCAGGCGTTGCCGGATCTCGACTGGCAACCATCCGATCCTTCGCCAGAGGCGCGCCAGTCGATCGCAGCGTGGCGCAGCGCAGAGGGGTTGCGCAATGTTGGTGCAGTGATTGATCTTGATGCAACACGGGGCCCCTGGCCTGCCGCGCCGTTTGCCGCGATCTTGTGTATCAACATGATCCATATCAGCCCGTGGCAGGCGACGATCGGCCTGATGCGCGGCGCAAGCGGTGTTTTATCGCCTGGCTCAGTGTTGTATCTTTATGGCCCGTATCGCCTGGGCGATCGTCCGCTGGAACCCGGCAATGCCGCGTTTGACGAGGATTTGCGCGCACGTAATCCCGGCTGGGGCCTGCGAGATCTGGACACGGTGATTGCCTGCGCGGCCGACCATGGCCTTGTTTTCGAACGCGCGATCGACATGCCGGCCAACAACCTGTCGGTGATTTTCCGCAAAGCTGCCTAAATTTGCGCGATCCGTTGGCGCAGCTCGTCTTCGGTGATGATGACCATTGGGCGGCGAGCGTCGATCATCGCCAGTGCTTTGCGATATGGTTCGCTGGCGGAACACCATTTGCCATATGGTTGGCGGTTGGCGATTACCAGCATGGTCGCAGTCGGGCCCACTTTGCCCAGAACGCGCGCGCCGCCCCCGGCGATCCGGTTCGCCAGCGGGCCGTCGACCGCTTCGCCCAGGATGACGATGCGTTCGCCCAACAGCGGGCCGATTGCTGCGGCCCGGGGTGCTTTGGCGCGAGGGACTGCGCGCTTTGTCATCCAGCCCGACAGATCGATCCCGGTGTGTTCGATCGCTTTTACAATGACCATGCCCGCCGCGCGCGCATCGCTCAGCGCGTCATGATGACGGTGATCGATCCCCAGAAAACTGGTCAGGATATTCAGCCGGTGGCTGGCCAGTTGCGGCCACGCCGCTTTGGCGACGCGCACACTGTCCAGCCATGTGGTCTCGATCAACGGATGCGCGCCCACCCGGCATGCGGCGGCCAGCGCGCCTTTGTCGAAATACGAATGGGCGACGGTAATACGCCCGCTCAGGTGATTGTTAATGACCGCATGGATCTGGCCAAAGGTCGGTTGACCCTCGACGTGGTGGGCGCTGATGCCGTGGATGCCGATATTGAAATGGGAAAATTCGTCGCAAGGATCGACCAGCGTTTCATAAGCAAACATTTCGCGCCCGTCGCGGAACCCGACAATGCCGATCTGGCAAATACTGCTGACCCGCGAACAGGCGGTTTCGACATCGACAACGACGAAATCGGGTTCATTTGCCAAGGATTGCGCAAGGTTTGCCAGAGTCGTCTGTTCCAGTGTCATCACCGCCGCATAGCAAGCCCGCGATCAGACGCCAAATGCCGTAGGCATATCGCCGTCCAGCCATGGCCGATACCGGACCATGACCGTGGCAAACAGGTCGGAATCGATATGGCCGTCCAGCCATGTCTGCACATGCTCTAGCGGTTGCGCGGCAAACCACGCGCGGTCGGTCGCTGCAAATTGGCGCACGAATGGCATGATGGCCATGTCTGCCAGACCCGGGACAGGGCCGCAGAGTTGGGCGCTGTGGGTCAGCCGTTCGTCAAGCAAGTGCAAAAACGCCAGGCCGCTGTCGCGATGGGTCGCCGCATCGCTGTCGTGGCGGTGGGGGTATTTGTAACGATCGAGGTCGTGTTTGAATGGTCCATCATTCGTTGCAATCAAATCGGCGTCATCATGCAGCAACCAGCCGCGCGGATCGTTGCGGCCAAGGCTCCAGCGCATGATCGCCAGGCTTTCATCGATCACGGTTCCGCAGGGCAAGACCACGACGGGCACGGTGCCTTTGGGCGATGCTGCCAACATGCTTGCAGGTTTGGCCGACAGCTTCACTTCGCGCAATTCGCATACGGTGCCGCTGGTCACAATCGCCAGTCTGGCGCGCATCGCATAAGGACAGCGGCGGAAGCTGTAGATAATGGGTACCGTCATGGCGTGTGCCCGTAATGCGTTTCGACCGCGATGCCCAGTTGGGTCAGCCATTCGCGGGGCAGGGTGCCGCCTGCACAAACGATGACCGCGTCGTTGGCAATACTGTGCGTCCCGGTGGCATCGGCAATGACGACGGTATCGGATGTGATCGCCACGGGTTTTGCGCCGAGATAGACGCGGATCGCATCGGCTTGCGCCAGTGCAGCACGGTTTTCGGTGCGTGCGCGGGCAAATGCCGCACCGCGGTGGACCAGTGTAACCACAGTGCCGGGAAATTCGGCCAGTGCGATCGCCGCCTCCAACGCGGAATCGCCGCCGCCCACGACCATCACGCGCGTAGCGGCATATTGGCCGGCATCGCTTAAGCGATAGACCACTTTGTCGAGCTCTTCGCCGGGCACGT
>JAYTHT010000552.1:0-2805 GCA_043732365.1 Novosphingobium sp.
ATTCCCGGCAGCCCGCCAATCCCCGAACCGATCGAACAACCGGTGCGTATTTTCAGTTCTTCATCCATATCGACCAGGCCGGCGTCTTCGAGCGCCTGCCCTGCGGCATCGATGCCGTAGATGATGAATGGATCGACCTGGCGCTGAACTTTGTGATCGACGCGCAGCGAGGGATCAAAACCGTATGGGTGACCGACCGGCTTTACCTCACACGCGATGCGGCATTTCTGGTTGCTCGCATCGAAATGCGTGATCGGCCCGGCACCCGATTTGCCGGCCAGAAGGTTTGCCCAGACCGTTTCGACGTCCGCTCCCAGCGGGGTGACCAGGCCAAGGCCGGTGACAACGACACGGCGCCCAACATTTTCAGGCATTGTTTTCTCCGCAAAAAAGAAACAGGCCCAGCCCAATCCTTGGGCCGAGCCTGCCTTTACGCTCCTCTATCACTCCGCTGCCGTAACCGGTAGCGGGTGCCGCGCCGGAACCAAGGTTCCGGCAGGCATAGAGAGTTTGAGGTGATCAGCCCTTGTTTTCGTCGATGTATTTGATCGCATCGGCGACCGTGGCAATCTTTTCAGCCGCATCGTCGGGGATCTCGACACCGAATTCCTCTTCGAATGCCATCACCAACTCAACAATGTCGAGTGAATCGGCACCAAGATCGTCGATGAAGCTCGCATCTTCTGTAACCTTGTCGGCCTCGACCCCGAGGTGCTCGACAACGATCTTCTTTACGCGGTCGGCGGTATCGCTCATTCGATAAGTCCCTTCAGACGAAACAGGTGGTTTGATCGTTCATGTTTCGCCCTAATGGGCTCGGGCGCCGCTGGCAAGCGGGAGTTCCCGGCGCGGACATCAAGCACGCATTCAAACGTTTTTGGTTGGCTCCACAACGCGAATCGACAGTTCGCGCAACTGCTTCAATGCCGCTGGCGCAGGCGCGCTCATCAACAAATCCTCGGCCCGCTGATTCATCGGAAACAGCGTGATTTCGCGCAGATTTTGCGCTCCGCAGACCAGCATCACGATCCGGTCGACCCCGGCGGCCATCCCGCCATGCGGCGGCGCGCCGTATTGAAACGCGCGGTACAGCCCGCCAAAGCGTTCCTCGACATCGGCCTTGGTCAGGCCAACGATTTCGAATGCGCGGACCATCGTTTCGGGGCTCTGGTTGCGGATCGAGCCCGATGCGATTTCAAAGCCGTTACAAACCAGATCGTACTGATACGCCTTGATCGTCAGCGGATCGGCATCGTTCAGCGCGTCCATCCCGCCCTGCGGCATCGAGAACGGGTTATGGCTGAATTCGACTTTCTTTTCGTTTTCGTCCCATTCGTAAAACGGGAAATCGACAATCCAGCACAACCGGAACGCGCCCTGTTCGATCAGGCCGAGCTGTTCGCCGACGCGCGTGCGCGCCAGGCCCGCCAGCTTGGCCGCCTGACCGGGTTTGCCTGCGGCAAAAAACAGGCCGTCGTCCGCTCCAAGACCCAGTTCGGCATAGAGTGCTGCCATGCCTTCGGTGCCGTGGTTTTTCGCGATCGGCCCGCCGAATTCGCCCTGTTTGCGCGTAACATAGCCCAGCCCTGCGTGCCCTTCGGCGCGGGCCCATTCGTTCATTTCGTCAAAGAACTTGCGGCTTTTTTCGGCCGTCTTTGGCGCCGGGATCGCGCGCACGACGCCGCCACTGCCGACGATGCGTTCAAACAGGCCAAAGCCCGACGTGGTGAAATGGCGCGACACATCGCTGATCAAAATCGGGTTGCGCAGATCGGGCTTGTCCGATCCGTATTTCAGCATCGCGTCGTCCCACGCAATCCGGGGGAATTCACCGCTGGGCGTCACCGCGCGGCCATCGGCGAATTCTTCGAACACGGCGCCGATCACCGGCTCCATCGTTTCCCAGACTTCTTCCTGGGTGACAAAGCTCATTTCGAGGTCGAGCTGATAAAATTCGCCCGGCAACCGGTCGGCACGCGGGTCTTCGTCGCGAAAACACGGCGCGATCTGGAAATAACGGTCGAACCCTGCGACCATCAACAGTTGTTTGTACTGCTGCGGCGCCTGCGGCAGCGCATAGAATTTGCCCGGATGGATACGGCTGGGCACGAGAAAATCGCGCGCCCCTTCGGGGCTGGACGCGGTCAGGATCGGGGTCGAATATTCGGTGAATCCGGCGGCTTCCATGCGCCGGCGCATCGACGAGATGACTTTGGTGCGGCGCACGATATTGGCGTGCAGCGTGTCACGGCGCAGATCGAGGAACCGATAGCGCAGGCGGATATCTTCGGGATAGTCCTGTTCGCCCGCAACCGGCATCGGCAATTCTTCGGCCACCGACAACACGGTTGCGCCGCGTGCGTAAACTTCGATCGCGCCAGTGGCGAGGTTGGCGTTGACAGTCCCTGCGGCGCGCGCCTTGACCAGGCCGTCGATCGTCACAACGCTTTCGACGCGTGTGGCCTCCAGTATCGCCAGCGCCGGGCTATCCACATCGGCGACAATCTGCGTCAGGCCGTAATGGTCGCGCAAATCGACAAACAACACGCCGCCATGATCGCGTTTGCGATGTACCCAGCCCGACAGGCGCACAGTTTCGCCAACCGCGTCAGGCGTCAGCGCGCCGCACGTGTGCGAGCGATAAGGATGCGGGCTGGAATGCATCTGAGGGGTCTTTCCATTCATGCCGCAATCGGGCAGGTACTTTAACAGCGGCCAAGAGGCGATGGCCGTGATTTTGTCAAGCCGCCGCCCCCGGACGGGGGTACCCAACCGGGCCCATTCGCGTAAAATGTTCGCAACGTG
>JAYTHT010000553.1:0-2800 GCA_043732365.1 Novosphingobium sp.
CATGGCCCGGTCTTGATCGAGGCGATGTTGTAACGATTTGCGGACCCGGATGACCGGGCCAGTTGGAGGGACAGGATTATGGCGGACATGACGCTCGAACAGGCCCGCGCGACGCTGTGCGCCCCGGGTGCGCCGTTTGAAATGGAACAGGTTGCTGCGCATGGCCGCGTCTTTCGCGCGTGGAAGAATGCCCCGGCGCAGTTGTCCGCGTTGGCGCTGATCGGGCGCAGCCATGGCGCGCTCGAATTCATGGTGTTTGAGGATGAGCGGGTCACGTTCGATGGGTGGTTTCGCGCGGTCGCCGCTCTGGCCGCGCATTTGCGTGCGCTGGGCATCGGGCCGGGCGACCGGGTGGCACTGGCAATGCGCAATCTGCCCGAATGGCCAGTTGCGTTTTTTGCGGTAACGACGCTGGGCGCGATCTGCGTGCCGCTCAACGCGTGGTGGACCGGCGCGGAACTGACGTATGGCCTGGCCATGGCGGGGTGCCGCGCGCTGATTGCCGATGGCGAACGGCTGGCGCGGGTGTTGCCGTTGCGTGGCGAACTGGTGGCGCTGGAATTCGTTCTGGGCACCCGCCTGGGTACCGTTCCAGCCAATGTCGTGGCGCTGGAAAGCGTGATCGGGGCGCCGGGCGATTACGGCACATTGCCCGATCGCGATCTGCCCGACGCCGATCTGGCGCCCGACGACGATGCGACGATTTTCTACACTTCGGGCACCACGGGCCAACCCAAGGGCGCGCTGGGCACGCATCGCAATCTGACGACCAATATCTTGTCGAGCGGCTATGTTGCGGCATCCGCGATGCTGCGCCGGGGCGAAATTGCGCCGCCGCCTTCGCCGCGCACGGCGCTGGTTTCGATCCCGCTGTTCCACGTCACCGCGTGCAGCGCGATCCTGATGGGAGCGATTTTTTCGGGCAGCAAATTGATATTCATGCGCCGCTGGGATGCCGGGGTAGCGCTGCAACTGATCGAGCGTGAACGGGTCAATATGGCGGGCGGGGTGCCGACGATCGCGTGGCAATTGCTCGAACATCCCGATCGTGAAAAATACGATCTCTCGTCGCTGGATGCGGTGTCCTATGGCGGCGCGCCCTCTGCCCCCGATCTGGTGCGCAAGATCGGTGCCGTGTTTGGCGCGCGGCCGGGCAATGGCTGGGGCATGACCGAAACGATGGCCACCGTTACCAACCTGATTGGCGATGACTATCTGGCGCGGCCCGACAGTTGTGGCCCCGCCGTACCGGTCGCCGATTTGCGCGTGGTCTGCCCCGACCGGTTGATCGACGTGCCCGCAGGCGATGTTGGCGAATTGTGGGCGCGTGGACCGATGATCGTCAAAGGGTACTGGAACAACGCAGACGCCACCGAAAGCACGTTTGTCGACGGGTGGGTGCGCACCGGCGATCTTGCCCGGATCGACGCGGAGGGCTATTGCTATATTGTTGATCGTGCGAAGGATATTGTCATTCGCGGCGGCGAAAACATCTATTCGGGCGAAGTCGAAAACGCGCTGTATGACCATCCATCGGTGATGGATGCGGCGGTGATCGGCATCGCGCACCGCACATTGGGCGAAGAACCGGTGGCGGTTGTGCATCTGGTGCCCGGGCACAGTGTCAGCGAACAGGACTTGCGCGCGTGGGTCGCGGTACGGCTGGCTGCGTTCAAAGTGCCTGTAGCAATTGTGTTTCAGCCCGAGACTTTGCCGCGCAACGCCAACGGAAAAATCCTGAAACGAGAGTTGAAAGCGCTGTTTGTGGAACGGGGATGATGTGAGGCGGGCTTTTGGGTGTGTTTATTGCAATTGGTAACGCTTAACGCGCATTTGCCATGACGCGGCGCCGGGGCCACAGCGTTCTCGCCTTTCAGTCATCCTCTCCCAAACTATTCCGGGCTGGCGTTTTCGCTAGCCCCTTTTTTGTGCGCCGCAGAATTCAGGCGTGTTTCGCCGCGTGGCACCGGTGCACGACATCGCGCGCGGCGTCGCCAGCGGTGACTTTGATCAGGCCGCCGCCGGGTAGCGTGCCGGTGAACGGGCCGGTGAAGACGTCGGTATTGTCGTCCGCGCCGTCCATGCTGCCCTGCCAGACATAACCGCGCTGGCCCGGTTGCGGGGTCGCATCGACGGGCACGCGCACGATCCGGCGTCGGCCTTCGATTGCGAACAATGCACTGGCGCCCAGTTCGGCGACAATCGGCCGGGTGATTACCAGCCGGCCTTTGTCGCATGCCAATGTCAGCATGGCGTTGCTGCCCGCCACGCCGAACCGCGCATTGTCACCGTCGTTTGACCAGACCGCTTTGCCATCGGCATTTGCACGGACCGGGTCGGCGACCGGCAGCGTTACGCGGCGCGCATCGACTGGGCCGGTGTCGGCCTGCGGTTGTGGTGCAGGTTTGGAACACGCAGACAGCAGGATCAGGGCGGCGATGGCGGCGTTGCGGCGAATATGAGTCACGGTGCGGCTATAATCATTGCAGGCGCAAGTTCGCAACTCTTTGTCATTTATTCCATTTTTTTTGGGACTTGCCGTACCGGGTCTTGCGCGTGCCGGGTTTGCCTTCGTTGCTGCGGCCCACGATCGGCGCTTTGTGGTCGCCTTCGGGCAGGCCCAGTTCGGTGGCTTCCATCCGGCGGATTTCGTCGCGCAGGCGCCCGGCTTCTTCGAATTCCAGATCAGCGGCGGCGGCGCGCATACGTTTTTCCAGGTCTTCAATGTGCGCCCGCAAGTTGTGACCGACCAGATTGTTGCGGCCTTCATCCTCGATTTCGACCAGCACCCCGTCGCGGC
>JAYTHT010000554.1:0-9303 GCA_043732365.1 Novosphingobium sp.
AGCGGATCGCGGTCGTAATGCAGGATATTGACGATGTTGGCACCGAGGTCGCTCGCGCATTCCAGCGCCGGGACAAAACTGGGCATATCGCTGCGCCCGGTCAGCGTAAACGGATAAGCAAGATCGATCCCGACGGCATTGTCCGCCAGGGCCTGTTTGACGGCCTTGCGCTGTCCCGCCTCGCCAATACAATCGAACCGCGGCATCCGCGGCAGCACCGGCATCGACGCCAGGAACAGGCACACCGCGTAGCAGCCCGTCGCCTGCGCCAATTCAATCAACTGCACGGGGCTGGCGTCAACCGCAGTGATATGATCGAGCGCCAGCCGCCTCATCTCGATCCTGTCGGTGGCCAGGCTGTGATCGTCAGAGTTTCACCACCCGCAATTTGGGCACGATATATTCGCTCGCGTTGAACCACCGCCACAGCCCGGTACCGCTGCGATGCCCGGCGATATCGATCCAGTTGCCCCAGCCAGGATCGTAGTCGGCACAGACCACCACAACGCTGCCGTCGGATTCGTAATGCGCCTTCGAATTGTTGATCCACACGTTGCGATGCACGTGATCGAGGGATTCCATCCACCAATTGTCGATCTGTACGTTCCACATGCGGCATTCGGGCACCGGGGTTTCGATCACCAGCGCTTCGCCCGGGGCCAGATCGTAATGGAAATGGCCATACCAGATGTTGGGATCGCCCCCGGCCTTCCAGAACACCGACTGGTCGCCGTCATAAATCCGGTTCGACTGACCGACGAACCATTCGGACCAATTGGCAAAGGTGTTCGCGGTGCCGCGCGTCCACGCTGCTGCGTCCATTAACTGCCGCTCGATCGTGGCCGGATCCAGCAGTGCAGGCACCGCAGCGCCGATACTCGTGCGTTCGACTTTGATGTCGGCTGCGACTTGCGTCTGTTTGTCGTCAAACGTCTGGCGCACGATCAATAGTGTGGTGTCGTCGGCCATCGCCAGCCAGTTGCCCGGATGCGGCGTACGGCTGACCACGATTTCAAAGCTGCCGTCGGGGCCGAATTCCATTTGCGCAAATTCGATTTCGCCGGTCGAAACCATTGTGCCGTCGATCGCATAGCGGTTGGCTTTGCTGCCAATCGAAAAATACGGCACGCTGTTGCGGTGGCCAGTGATGCGATAGTCGCGATCGGGCCGCACAACGCATTGCTGATAAAGGTTGTCGGGGTTGTCGGCGCCGATCTTGATAGTGTCGTCGCACAACAGGAACAGGCGCGGAAAATCGGGGTCGGAACTGTCGACCAGCATGTTGAGCGCGGTGCGCGTCAGGCGGCCAAGATAGCGCAACCCTTCGGCTTGATCGAGCGCGGTGGTCGGGCTCGACGGCCGCGCCAGCACATCGCCCGCCTCGGCCAGCGCGGCGCAGAACTGGCGCCAGACGTGATTCAGATTGCCGACATCTGCCTGGGGATCGGTCATTGCAAGGTTCCTTATCCGGCGACCTGGCCGCCATCGATCGAAATTGTTGCGCCAGTGATCTTTGTCGCCTTGTCGCTGGCCAGAAATGCAAACAGGTCGGCAATTTCGGCAGGATCGCATGATCCATTGAGCAGCTTTGGCGCAGAGCGCATCAACAGGGCCATATCGATCCCTTCGGGAAACGCGGTTTGCTGCACCATCGGCGTATCGACTTGCCCCGGGCAGATCGCGTTGAAGCGCACGCCAGCGGCAGCATATTCCAGCGCGAGGCTTTTTGTCAGGCCCACGACCGCATGTTTCGACGCGGCATAGGCGACCGTATAAGCAATGCCGACCAGCCCGGCCGCCGACGCGGTGTTGATCACCGTGCCCCGGCTTTTGATCAGATGCGGCAGCGCGGCCTGGATAATCGCAAACACGCTGGTCGTGTTGACTTGCATGACCAGTTTGAAATCGTCGACTGCAAAATCTTCAGACCGGCCCCATTTCAAAATGCCCGAAATGTTGCAGACCACGTCCAGGCCACCAGTACTGGCCATAGCGACTAGCCGGCGGCACGATGCGGTATCGACCGCGTCAAACGGCTGAATGATCGGCGGGGATGCCATCATCGCTGCGGTTTCGTGCAGCCCTGCTTCGTTGCGATCACCGATCGTCACCGTCGCGCCCTCTGCCGCAAAACGGATGGCGGTGGCGCGGCCGATCCCCGATGCCGCGCCGGTAACGAGTGTCTTTTTGCCCTGCAACATCATCACGCGCGCTCCTAAAATTTCATGCCGACGGTCACGCCATAAGTGCGCGGATCGGGGAAATAGGCGACGGTCAGCCCGCCAAATGAGGTGCCAAAGTCGATGAAATTGGATGGCTTTTTGAACCCGAACAGGTTCTTGCTCCAGATCGAGATTTGCGCGGTCGTGCTGCCCACCGGGATCTGCGCCACGGTCGCGCGCGCATTCACAAACACTTGCGCCGCAGCTTGCGTCGAATAGGCGGTTTGTTCGCTGCCGGTAAACGCGAACGGATAAGTGTAATAACTGGCGGTGTAATTGAGATCGCCCGAGATCGAGAACGTCCCCCAGGCGCCCCGCGCCAGCCGTGCGTCGAGGCTGGCTGATGCGGTGTAATGCGGCGCATGCGGGAACGCGCGGTTGTTCGACACATCCATTCCGCCATCGACATAGCTTTCATACTTTGGATCGAGATACGCGGCGGACGCGTGGAACGTGATTGGATCGATCGGACGAAACGTGACTTCGGCCTCCAGTCCGCGTACCCGGGCGCGCGCCGCATTCAGCACTTCGGACGCTGCGGCGCCGGTTGCTTCGAACACTGACAGCTGGATATTCTTGTGCTCGTCCCAGAACGCCGCGAGGTTGAGGATCATCTTGCCATCCAGCAGCCGCGTTTTTATGCCCACTTCATAGCTGTCGACGGTTTCCGGCTTGTACGGCACGCACAATTCAGTCGCGCCATAGGGGCAGCCCGGCGGCGCCTTCGGGTCGTAAAACACATTGGTTTCGCCGTTGAACCCACCCGATTTGAATCCGCGTGCATAACGCGCATAGATGTTGACGTCGTGGCTGGCCTGATAGTCGAGCGTCAGCGCCGGGGTAAAACTGTCGTATTTGGCTTCGGGCACAGCGCCAAACTGGACATCGGCCACCGTCGTGCCATTGGCCACCAGCAGTTTACGAATATCCTTTTGCTCGTGGGTATAGCGAGCGCCTACGGTCAGCTTGAACTGATCGGTAAAGCTGTAATCGAGCTGGGTATAGGCGGCAAAGGCCTTGGTATGCTGGCCATAGACTGACAAGTAATTGGCTGATCCGAAGAAAAAGCTTTGCGGATTATCGGTTCCGGCAAATTCCGAATAGTAGAACAGCCCGGCGACATAGTTCAGTTTTTCGTCGATCGCCTTGCCGGTTATCTGCAATTCTTGACTGAGGCTGTGAAAACGGGTGTTACGCGCGGTATAGGCGATATTTAGCGGCGAACCATCCAGATCGAGCGCGTCCGACCAGTGCATCCAGCGGTACGACGTGATCGATTTCAGCGTGGCACTGCCTAGTGGCACCGATACGATCAGCGCATGACCGTATGTTTCCGATTTTTCGAACAGCGGATTACCATCGATCGATGCCGTCTGCTGCCGCGTGGTCGATGCATAAGGCGCCAGCGGGATACCCGAATATCTGGGCGAATGCGGGTCAAAGATCGCATAAGCACTGTGGTCGTTATAGACGCTGTATAGCTGCGCGAAATCGGGCTTTTGGTTGTGGTTCGAGTAATCGAACATGTAATCGACAATGACCGCTGAACCGGCTGGCCTGTACCGCACCTGGACCATCGCGCTTTTGCTGTCGAGATCGTTGGTGTTGTTGTATGCGGGGTTGCCCGTGATCTTGACAAAGCCGTCGTGCTTTTCGATCTGTCCGGATACTTTTACCGAAAAACCATTCCATTCGGGCAAGTCGAGCACGACTTTGCCTTTCCAGTAATTGTAATTGCCGTACGACGCCTCGACTGCCATGTCGAATTTGCCGCTGGGCGCCTTGGGTATCAGATTGACCGCGCCTGCCAGCGCATTGCGGCCATACAGCGTGCCCTGTGGGCCGCGCAGCACTTCGATGCGTTCCAGATCGGCAACGTCGAACACCGACCCTTGCGCTTTGGCGATATAGACCCCGTTCAGATACAGGCCGACTGCAGGTTCCCAAGTGACCGCCGGGTTGATCGTGACCGATCCGCGGATCGAAATCTGGGTAATCGTCTTGTTCGACGGCGCGCGCGTAACCTGCATATTGGGCGCGATCGAGCCCAGATTGTCGATCGAGGTAATCCCGCGCGATTCGAGATATTGGCCCGACACGGCGGAAATCGCGATCGGCACGTTCTGGATATTTTCGGACCGTTTTTGCGCGGTAACGACGATTTCGCCAACGCCGCTATCGGGTGCCTGGGCGGTTGTCGTGGCGGCATCGGTGGCAAAGGCCGGGCTGGCGATCAGCGCAAGGCTCGACAGCCCCGTCGCGGCGAGAAGGGTCCTCATTTTCATCCTCTCAATCATCGGCCGCGCGTTCGCGTACCGTTATATCGCTATGGACATACGATTCATCGGTGGAATACGCAATATATTATGCAAAATCCGTAGATTTGTTGAAAAATTGCTACGCATTTGAATAAAGCGGGGCGTCAGGCGAGCGGCGCGAGGCCCGCCAGTATCATCCGCACCAGATCCGCCTGTCCGTGCGCACCGGTCTTGGCGTAGATCCGCTTTGAATAGTTGCGCGCGGTCTCTGCTGTCAGATGCAGCCGCGCGCCGGCATGGGTCAGGCTTTCACCCAGCGACAGCGCGTGGGCCAGTGCGGCCTCGTTGGCGGACAGGCCGTGGCGCACGGCCAGCACGCGGATCGCATGGCGCGCCGTTTCTCGTACCGTATTACGCAACACGCCGATCACCGCTGGGCGCGCGCTCGGTTCGCCCAGCGCCAGGTCGGCACGGTGCAGCAGCAGGTCGATGCCGCGCGCCTCATCCACACGGATGACCTGGGGCAGCGCGTGCGGATCGGCGGCGAGCGCGGCGCAGGCGGTTTCCAGGCCGCGCGCCGCATCGGGGCGCAAATGCAGGCGCCGTCCCGCGCGCCCGCCCGGCTCTGGCACAAGCGTCAGCGCGGCCTCTGCAACCGGATCGGCGGCCATCACCCGGCCGTCACGATCGAGCGCCAGTTGCCCCACGCCCAGTCGCGCCAGTGCGGCGGTCGCCATGGCCGTCTGTAACCGTTGATCGATCAGCGCGGCCAGCGTGCGCAACGCGGCGGCCAGGTGCACCGCCACCGCATCGAGCACAGCCACTGCCGAACCGCTGAAATCCTCGCGTTCGCGCACCAGCACGAGCCAAGCATCGGCCGCGCCGCCCGCCGACACCCGCAGCCACCGGCCATAACGAATGCCCATTTCGGCCAGCGCCGCGCGCTGCACCGCCAATTGCGCGCGATCGTCGTAATCGAGCATTTCGTCGAGTGCATAAATCCGCCCCGGCCGCAGCGCGCCATACGGATGCAGGCGCAAGGCCTCCAGTCGCCGAAAATCGATCGGGTCTTCGTGCGCGGCGCGCGGCGCGGCAGTGTGGATCACCAAGGGTGCCTGATCGGGCATCGCATTGGCCAGCGTGATGATCATGAAAGCCCGGCGCGCAACCATGCGCGCAACCAGATTGCGCATGAATGCCCCCCACGGCGGGCTTTCGTGAATGCCTTCGATCAGCGGCAGGAACAGCTCGCGATGGTCGGCTGACAAAACGGCCATGCCCGTTAGCTGTCACAGGTGGTCCGGAGGGTCAAGCGAGCGGAAAATTAAGCAAAAATAACTCTAAAAATTACGCATAGATTTTACAATATAAGATTTTGGTCTCGATATGCGTCAAATAAGTCGCTATTGATCCGCTAATAACAAAAAGGTGGAGTACGCATGGCCAGCGCAAGGAATGGCGGCACGGTGTTTATTGGCGGGGCCAGCGGGGCGTTGAACGACAGCGAGATCGCTGTTCCCGGGTTGCTGCGCGCCGCACGGCTCGATTACCTCGTGTTCGACTATCTGGGCGAGGGGGCGATGGGCCTGTTCGCCTATCTGAAACGGATGAACCCTCAATCGGGGTTCCTGCCGGATTTCGTCGATCTGCACATCGGGCCGCATCTGGCCGCGATCAAGGCGCGCGGGATCAAAGTCGTGGCCAATGCCGGTGGGCTCAATCCAGAGGGGTTGGCTGCGCTGATCCGCGAACGCGCAAGGGCACAGGGGATCGATCTGAGCGTGGCGACGGTCACCGGCGATGACCTGATCGACCGCGCGGATGATCTGCGCAGAGGCGGGCTGACCGACATGTACGATGGGCGCCCGCTGCCGGATACGGGTATTTCCAGCCTGCACGTCTATTTGGGCGCGTTTCCGATTGCCGCCGCGTTAGCGGCGGGCGCCGATGTCGTGATCACCGGGCGGGTGGTCGACAGTGCCCTGATCCTGGGGCCGCTGATCCATGAGTTCGGGTGGACCGCAGCTGACCACGACTTGCTGGCCGCAGGTACGGTCGCCGGGCATTTGCTCGAATGCGGGGCGCAAGTCACCGGCGGCACGTTTACCGACTGGCGCGAGGTGCCCGATTGGGCGGGGATTGGTTTTCCGATCGGTGAATGCCATGCCGACGGCACCGTCGTCATTACCAAGCCGCCGCACACCGGCGGGCTGGTTTCAATCGGCACCGTCGCCGAACAGCTGCTGTACGAAGTCGGCGATCCGCAAGCCTATACTGTGCCTGACGTGGTCTGCGATTTCAGCGGGGTGCGCCTTGAACTCGAGGGGCCGGACCGGGTGCTGGTTTCGGGCGCAAAGGGCTATCCGGCGCCTGCCAGATTGAAACTGTGCGCCACGGTGGATGCCGGATGGCGCTCGATCGCGCTGATCCCGGTTATCGGGATCGATGCCGTGGCCAAGGCCGAGCGACAGGGTGCCGAATTGATCCGGCGCGTAAGCGGCATGATCTGCGAACGCGGGCTGGGTGATTGGACGCAGACGTACGTCGAAGTGATCGGGACCGAAGCGGGATACGGCCCGCGTGCGCGCGCATTGGCCCCCCGCGAAGTGCTGCTGAAAATCATTGTCGATCATCCGCTGATGTCCGCCGCCGCGCTGTTTGGACGTGAACAGACGACTGCGATCATGAACATGGCGCCCGGCACATCGATCGCGCCGATCATTGCGGCCCCGCGCGCACAACCGCTGACCGACATGGTGTTTGCGTTGATCGACCGTGCCGGGATTGCGCCGCGTGTTGCGATCGATGGGCGGGTAGTGCCGTTCGTCGATCCGGTTGTGCCGGGGTATGATCCGCCTGCACTTGCGCACTCGACACATACGCCCTTGCCCGATGCCGGTTCCGACGCCCAGACCGTGCCGCTGATCGACTTGGCCTATGCGCGCAGCGGGGACAAAGGGCGGCTGTTCAATGTGGCGGTAATCGCGCGCGACCCCCGGTTTCTGCCGTGGATTCGCGCAAGCCTGACCCCGGCCGCGGTGGCTGACTGGTATCGCCATTGTTTTACCGATCCGGCGTATGGCAGTGTCGATGTCTATGATGTGCCTGGCTGTCATGCGGTCAATCTGGTGGTGGACGCTGCGCAAGGTGGCGGCATCAATGTGTCGCCCCGGCTCGACCCTGCCGCCAAAGGGATGGGTCAGCACTTGCTCGAATTTCCGATACGCATTCCCGCCATACTGGCGGCGCAGTTTCAGGATATACCATCATGACCGATCCGATCCCATATCTGGCGCGCGGCGGCGCGGCGGTGACGACAGACAGTACCACGCTGGTCAGTTCGTCGGTTTATCTCAACGAGCCGCGCTTGCGCGATTGGCTGGCGACCGCGTTCTTGCGCAAAAGCGGCAAGGATTCGCCGACCACCCACGACGCCTACAAATTGTATGGTATCTTGCAGGATGTGTTCGATATCGATCGGATCGAGGCGTTGTTCACCGCTGAACGCCAACGCTGGCCCGAACTCGACGCATGGTTTGCGCAGGGTTTTTCATCCAGTTTTAGCGTGGCTGACCTTCTGGCCAATCCCGACGGGTCGTTCGGCCATCGCTTTGGGAAGTATATCTGCGACAACGGTTTTGAAATCGACATCGTCCCGCGCTTTGTCCCGCGCAACCAGTTCGAATATTTCTCATTGCGCAGCGGCCAGACCCACGATCTCGAACACATCCTGACCGGCGGTGGCTTCGACATTCTAGGCGAACTGATACCCTATTTTGCCCGGTTGAGCAATCTGCCGCGCTTTCTCGATCCCGAACTGGTCGGGCTGATCAATGTGGGTCAGGTGCTGGGTGCCTTGCGCCTGATTTCACGTACCGGGCTGCATTACCATTCGGCGTTTCCGGCCGCGCTGGCGGCAATGCGCTGCGGCATGACAGTGGGGGACCAGTCTGGGCCATATTGGATGCGGCGGTTTGAGGATGCGTTTCATCTGCCGCTGGCTGAAGCGCGCGCGGCGTTGGGGATAGTCGGCGCGGTCGACCTCGACACGCGCGCGGCATCGCTGACCTGGGAGGAATACGCCTGAAATTCACGGAAAATCGCCCCAGGAATTGGCATTGCCCATTTTGCTCCCATATGGGAGGTTCAGGGCGAGGCGCCTCGGCCGATCTGGCTTGCGACCAAGCAAGGCAAGAATGTACCATGTCCAGCGCATCCGATCGATCGACCCTGACCCATCTCGCCCGCTTGGAGGCAGAGGCCATCCACATCATGCGCGAGGTGGTGGCAGAGGCGCGTAATCCGGTGATGCTGTATTCGGTGGGCAAGGACAGCGCGGTCATGCTTCATCTGGCGCGCAAGGCATTTTATCCTTCGCCGCCGCCGTTCGCCTTGTTGCACGTCGATACGACGTGGAAGTTTCAGGAAATGTACAAGTTGCGCGATACCATGGCGCAATCGAGCGGCATGGAATTGCTCGTCTATCAAAACCCCGAAGCCAAAGAGCGCGGGATCAACCCATTCGACCACGGCGCGGTGCATACCGATATGTGGAAGACCGAGGGGCTGAAGCAGGCGCTCGACAAATGGGGCTTTGATGCGGCATTCGGCGGCGCGCGGCGCGATGAGGAAAAGAGCCGGGCCAAGGAACGCATTTTTTCGTTCCGCACCGCCAGCCACGGCTGGGACCCAAAGAACCAGCGGCCAGAGCTGTGGAACCTGTACAATGCGCGCAAGGCCAAGGGCGAATCGATCCGGGTGTTCCCGATCTCGAACTGGACCGAGCTCGACGTGTGGCAATATATCCACCTCAACAATATCCC
>JAYTHT010000555.1:0-2797 GCA_043732365.1 Novosphingobium sp.
CAATTAACAATTGCATTGGCTCACGCCAGATCGCTATAAACATAACAATTGGGATGAAAGCGACCGGGTCTGAACCCGGCGCAAACGAGAGGTGTCGAAGGCCATGATGGGCATTGCACGCAATCTTGCGTATTCGGGTCGGCGCTTTGGCGCGGCTCTCACGGTGATAACGACATTGGCGCTGGTGGGCGCACAATTGGGCGGTGGTGCGGCGCTGGCTGGCCCGGTGACGGGTGCCGCGATTGCCAACGGGCCGGCGGACGAATGGCTGAGCTATGGCCATGACTATGGCGAACAACGGTTTTCCCCGTTGAACGCAATCAATCCCGCCAATGTTGCCGGACTCGGTCTGGCCTGGTCCGCCGATCTCGATACGGCGCGCGGGCAAGAAGCGACGCCGCTGGTCCACGATGGCGTACTGTACGTTTCGACCGCCTGGTCGATGGTCAAGGCCTATGACGCGGCCACCGGCAAACCGCTGTGGGCCTATGATCCCAAAGTGCCACGCGAAACGCTGGTCCGCGCCTGTTGCGATGCGGTCAATCGCGGCGTCGCGCTGTATGGCAACAAAGTCTATGTCGGCACATTGGATGGGCGCCTGATCGCGCTGGATGCCCGGTCGGGCAAAGTAGCGTGGTCGGTGATCGCGGTTCCCAATCAGACCGATTACACGATCACCGGCGCGCCGCGCATCGTCAAAGGGCGCGTGGTCATCGGCGAAGGTGGTTCCGAATATCGCGCGCGCGGCTATCTCGCCGCATTCGATGCGCAGACCGGAAAGCGTGTGTGGACATTCAACACCGTGCCCGGTGACCCAAAAAAGGGATTTGAAAACAAGGCAATGTCAGCCGCCGCCCAAACCTGGGCGGGCAAATGGTGGACGATGGGCGGCGGCGGGACGGTGTGGGACGCGATCACGTATGATCCTGCGACCAACCTCGTGCTGTTTGGTACGGGCAATGCCGAACCGTGGAACCCGGGGCCGATGGGGCGCAAGGGGGACAATCTGTATACATCGTCGGTGGTCGCGGTGAACGCGGATACCGGGGTGTATGCCTGGCATTTTCAGGAAACGCCCGAGGATCGCTGGGATTTCGATTCCGCCGCGCAGATCACCGTCGCCGATGTCGCGATCGATGGCCAGTCACGCCATGTCGCGATGCATGCGCCAAAGAACGGGCATGTCTATCTGCTCGATGTCAAAACCGGCAAATTCCTGTCGGCCAAAGCGTTTGTCCCGGTCAACTGGACGACCGGGATCGACCCGGTCAGCGGGCGTCCGGCGCTGAACCCCGATGCGCGCTATGAAAAAACCGGAAAGCCATGGCTGAGCGTACCCGGCGCGGTCGGCGGCCACAGCTGGCAATCTCAAAGCTATAGTAAGGCGACCGGGTATCTTTATATCCCCGCCAATTATGCTGGGTTTCCGTATTTTGCGGCCAAAGACTGGAAACCGTCGGCGATCGGATTCCAGACCGGGCTCGATGCCGCGGCGACCGCGATGCCAGCCAGCACTGCCGTGCGCACCGCCGCAAAGGCAGCCACGACGGGCGCATTGATCGCATGGGATGTCGCAGCGCGCAAAGAAGCATGGCACGTCGATATGCCTTCGCCATGGAACGGCGGCGTGCTGTCGACCGGCGGCAACCTCGTGTTTCAGGGTACGGCGGGCGGCCATTTCGTCGCATACAGTGCGGACAAAGGTGAAAAGCTGTGGTCGTTCCCGACGCAGACCGGAGTGATCGCCGCGCCCATGACGTATGCCATCGGCGGCGTACAATATGTCGCAATCTTGGCCGGATGGGGCGGGGTGTGGGATATCGCTACGGGAATTTTGGCCAACAAGGGCGGGGCCGGGCGCAATATCAGCCGCCTGCTGGTCTTCAAACTCGGCGCGAACGGCCAATTGGCCCCAGCGCCGCCGCCAGCGATGATGGTGCTCGACCCGCCAGCCGCGATCGGCACGCCGCAACAGATTGCTGCCGGGGCGGAGCACTATGGCCGGTATTGCAGCGTGTGCCACGGCGATGCGGCAATATCGGGCGATTTGAACCCCGATTTGCGGCATTCGGGAGTGATCGCCTCGGCCCAGGCGATGCGGCTGGTCATATTGGGCGGGCAATTGCACACGATGGGCATGGTCAGTTTCAAATCGGCGCTGAATGCCGCCGATGCCGAAGCGATCCGCGCCTACCTGATCCACCGCGCCAACGAAGACAAGGCGCTGGAGGCCAAAGTGGCGACGAACTAAGGCTCAGACCCGAAACGCGCGAAAGAGCGGGTTTCGGGTCTGATATTCAGTCAGCGAAAAAATTGAGTTCCAGCAGGACGTTGTTCGGGTCGGTGGTGAACACCTGGGTCAATCCGATGGCGGCAACAACATTGGTCTGACAGGTCAGGCCCATGGCGGCGATCCGGCCCATCAATTCAGCATGCCCGGAGCACGTCAAGGCGACGTGGTGGATCGCGCCGGTTACCGCGCCAGGTTCAACCGGGCGATCAAACGTACGCGGGCAATCGACCGCATTGATATGGATGATCGCCTGGCCACTGGCGTCATGCATCCACTGCGCGTTTTGGGGCGTTAGCGGGGACGGGCCATTGCGGCGTTCCAGCCCGAGCAGCGTGGCATAGAACCGCGCCGTATCGTCCAGCTGATCGGTGATGATGTTGATATGATCCAGCCGGTTGACGCGCACAAAGTCTGCCCTTCATTTTGCCAAACATCGCCCGATTTGCAGGCGTTGGGAACTGGCATAAGCGCATGCAAAAAAAGCGACCATCAGAAATTGTTGAG
>JAYTHT010000556.1:0-2792 GCA_043732365.1 Novosphingobium sp.
AGATTGACAATCACGTGGCCAAATTCAACCGATTTGATCACGCCGGTGATCACTTCGTTGGCGCGGTCCTTGAATTCCTCGAACTGCCGATCGCGTTCGGCATCGCGGACTTTCTGAAAAATCACCTGCTTGGCCGACTGGGCGTCAATACGGCCCAGATCAACCGGTGGCAGCGGATCGACGATGAAATCGCCAACCGTCGCGCCAGGCTGCAATTTCTCGGCCTGTTTCAGATCGACTTGCTTGAAATAATCCTCAACGTCCGCGACCACTTCGACGACGCGCCACAGGCGCAGATCGCCCGTGCGCGGATCAAGCTTTGCGCGGATGTCGTTTTCGGCGCCATACCGGTTGCGCGCCGATTTCTGAATCGCTTCTTCCATCGCCTCGATGACGATCGATTTGTCGATCATCTTCTCGGTGGCGACCGCATTGGCGATCGCGAGAAGCTCGGCGCGGTTGGCTGAAATCGCACTGGCCATGGCTAGTCTTCCTGTTCCTCGACAACTGTATCCGCGCCGGTCATGTCGACCGGCCGGGAAGCGGCAATCAGCTTGTCGGTCAGGACAAGCTTTGCTCGGGCGACAAGAGCGAGTGGTACAGTATATACCACAGCATCCTCTTCGACCGAAATCGTGTTTGTGGTCGCGTCAAACGCGACCAGATCGCCCCGGAACCGTTTGCGCTGATCAATCAGCTCGCTCAGTTCGATGCGCACTTCGTGGCCGATCCACGCGGTGTAATCCTTTGGCCGGGTCAGGGGCCGGTCGATGCCGGGCGAACTGACTTCGAGGCGATAGGCGCCGTCGACCAGGATATCGCCGCTGGCTTCCATAATATCGAGCTGATCCGAAACCGCGCGCGACAGGGCGGCGCATTCCTCGATCAGCAATTGGCCGGTTTCGGGCCGTTCGGCCATGATCTGGAGCGTATGCTCTTCATCACCCACTTCGGTTTTGCCAAACAGCGCCACGCGCACGAGATCAAAGCCCAGCGCACGCGCCTGGGGCTCAACAATCTCGATAATCCGCGCGATATCGGCCATTCGTACTCCTGAAAGTGGCCCTGACAAGTTGCCAAAGCGGTTGGGCGCCGGTGCCGGGTGGCGCCAGCCTGACTTTGCTCTCACAATGTCTGGGTAGAACGGCGAGATAGTCGCGCAACTTTCGAAACGCAAGAGCAAAGCGGTGGATTTGCCAAAATGGTGTCCAAATGGATCAGGGCGGAAATGGGCCCAATTATCGGCGCGATTTGCGATCCATTGGCACAATTTCCTGTGCGCCGCACCTGCCTGACGCGCAAAAACTACGCGGTTGCGGGCTTTTGCCCGTTTGGCACGGCCCGTGCAAACACCGGGATAACCCCAGCAACCGCCGGGCCAGTTCGTCACCACCCAATTCGTTATCGACCCAATTCGTCATCGACCCAATTCGTCATCAACAGGGAACCACGCTCATGAAAACTTTTGCATTCCTCGCCGCCGCATTCGCGCTTTCCTTTGCGCTGATGGCCGCGACCGTCATTGTGCCGGTCGGCACGACGTCGTTCATCGCCTGATTTTTTTCGGAAAATGGAGCACAAAATGGAGCACTCTGTCATGAGCACCCGCTTTCGGCGCGATCGCACCAACGGCAAATTTCTGGGCGTATGCGCCGGGATTGCCGCACATTTTGGATGGGACCCGATGCTGGTCCGCGCCGCATTTGTGATCGGCACCCTGGCCGGATTTGGATCGGCAATCCTGATCTATTTCGCCATCGCCCTAATTGCAGACAAGTAACCGGTTACACCGCCTGGCGGGCAAATGGAGAGAAATTGGTGTCGGTGTCATAGACGTCGACACCTTCCCGCCGTTTGAGAAACGCGACAATCCAGTATGTGAACGGGGTCAGCAAAATTTCCCACAGCACTTTGAACGCCCAGTTGGTGATCATCACCGTGATCACCGCGCCTGTGCTCCATGTGCCCAGAAACGCGATCGGGTAAAACAGCGCGCTGTCGACCGCCTGGCCAAAAATCGTCGACCCCCAGGTGCGGGTAAACAACCACCGTCCTTTGGTCAGCACTTTCATCCGCGCCAACACAAACGAATTGACGAATTCGCCGGCCCAGAATGCGATCACCGACGCCGCGACGATGCGCCAGGTGCTGCCAAACACAGAATCATAAGTCGTCTGGCAGATTGCGCCTTTGGACGTTTTGGCAACAATATCGGCAAATTGCGGGTCACCACTCGACGCGCATCCCCAGTCGGATGACGCGGGCATGGCGACCACAACAAAGCTCATCACCGCCATGAACAGCAATGCGAAAAAGCCCACCCACACACAACGCCGCGCATTGGCATAACCATAAACTTCGGTCAGCACGTCGCCCAGCACATAGGAAATCGGGAAAAACAGGATCCCGGCGCCAAACGTCCACCCGCCCGCATGCGCCAGCTTTGACGCGCCGATCAGGTTCGACAGCAACAGAATCGCGACAAACGCCACCATCATATAGTCGAAATAGCGGAAATGGCGGCGCGCACCGCTGGTGCCGTCGATACGTGACAAGTGTGGATTGCTCATAACGGTCAGACCTAACCGCAAATGCGCACCTGGCAAAGTGCCCATTTGAGCAATACCGCGTTGTTGCAGCATAACCTGACGGTTATGGTGCAATGATATTTTCACTGGTTGAGCCGCCCTGCACAAACCAGTATAATTGGTGCTGCAATTCAGCTGAAAGATCCCGCCAATGGCCACGCTTGCCGTACCCGTTCAGCCGCTCGTCCTGCTTGAAAGCGGGTT
>JAYTHT010000557.1:0-2789 GCA_043732365.1 Novosphingobium sp.
AGTAGTGCGCCAGAATGACGGCATTGCGCTCTTTGCGCAGCCGGTCGATTTCGGCACGCAAGTCGAGGCCCGCAAGGGAAGCAGTCTGGACCGTCATGGAGTCATATCCTGTGATTTGTGCATCGCCGGGCGAATTAGGCCGATGGAGCGGCCGGGGCAACCGGAACTTGCCACATGTCGCCTTGTTCGGTCACGCGACCCTGTCGGGCCAGATCGATCAGATGCGCCAGCACCGAACGCCCTGCAGCGCCGTTCAGACGGGGGTCGAGCCCTTTGTACATCGCAGTCACAAGATCGGGGATGGTGCTGGGCGCGGCGGTCAGTCGCATGACGATCTGGCGTTCGCGCTGGCGCCGATGACCGATCATGCCGCGCACCAACTGGCGCGGGTTGTCGATCTGCGGCCCGTGCGCGGGATAATAGACGCGGTCGCTGCGGTCCTGCAGCAGGGCCAAGCTGGCCATATAGGCGGCCATGTCGCCGTCGGGCGGTGACACCACGCTGGTCGACCAGCCCATCACGTGATCGCCGGTAAACAGCGCGCCGCTTTCGACCAGAGCATAGCACAAATGGTTGCTGGTATGCCCGGGGGTCGCCACGGTTTCGATCGTCCAGCCGTCGCCGGTCAGGCGCTCGCCATCGGCCAGCACGCGATCGGGGCGATAATCGGGGTCAAATGCGGCATCGGCGCGCGGGCCGTCGTCTTCAAAGGCCAGCGGTGCACACCCGATGATCGGCGCCCCGGTCGCGGCCTGCAACGCGCGCGATGCCGGGCTGTGGTCGCGATGCGTATGCGTGCACACAATGGCGGCCAGTTTTGCGTGGCCGATCGCGGCCAGGATCGCCTCGACATGTCCTTCGCCGCGCGTATCGGCGTGGCCGACGGTGCCGGTATCCGCCGGGCCTGGATCAATCACCGCAACATCGGCGCCCGCACCCACCAGATATGTTTGGGTGCCGGTAAAGGTATAAGGCGATGCATTGGGGGCCAGCACGCGGCGCACCAGCGGTTCAAGCAACACCGACCGTCCGGTCGGCCAGGTCGATGGGTCGGCTATGGTTTCGCTGGGCAGTGAGTCCAGTGGAATCGCGTCGGTCATTTAGCTTAGATGGGCATTCCGGTTGCGCGGCGCAACTTTTCAAATCACGCCTGCCTGAGCGCCGCATGGGCCAGCCGATCGCGCAGCCGTTCGATGGCCCCGGGCACCGGCGGGATTTCGCTGCGCCAAGCCTGTTCGAGCCGCTGGATTCGCGCATACAGCCGCTCGCTTTCGTGGACGAGCGCCGCCAGGTCTTTGGGCAGGCGGCCGACGATGGCTTGGTCGCTGGCGGGAAAATGGGTGATTAGGCGGCCGTGGCGGCGCAACTGGTTGGCATTGAGCTGGCCTGCAAACCATGCCCGATGGTTCAGCAGCCAGGCCAGGCAATGCATCACGCGGGTGGTGGTGCGCAACGCCTCGCAAGTCAGTTCAATCCCATCGGTATCGGAAACGACTTCCCCAACGCCCGCGCTTTCACGCAATTCGTCAAACCGCGACCGCGCGGCATCGGCCAGCACGAGCGCCTCGATATACAGCGCTTCGACAATACGCGGATTGAGGCTGGGCACCATGGTCATGCCCACCGCATAGCGGCGGGTGGCTACCGGGCTCAACCGGTCGTTTCGGCCCCGCCGCATGCAACTGTGTCGGATTGGAACGGTCTCTTGCGCTAATTTCGCGAAAGAACGAATTTGCTAAGTCGGGAGCGGGCCGGCATCGACTTCCCGGAACGGAGTTTCGGGCCAAACACGCTCCGTCAGGCAATAATGTCGGGAATAAGGTGATCCTCGATCAGACTGATCTGGTCTTTCAGTCGCAATTTCCGCTTTTTCAATCGGGCAATCTGCAACTGGTCGTTGGCCCCCGCCGTGGTCAGTGCATCGATCGCTGCATCAAGATCACGGTGTTCCAGTTGCAGGCCGGTCAGCCGCTTGCGCATTTCGTCTTCGGTCACTCTTGCGCAACTCCCTGATGCCATTCGGGCAAATTCAAAACGAGATCGACGCTGAACCGAACATGCCTTGCGTCAAATCGTGCATAGCCTGCCAGGACCTTTCAACCCACCCTGCAAATAATGCGTACCGACGCGACAATGCTTGCAAGATACGGCGATTGTGGGACCATGACAATGCTTCTGCTGCCCGGGCTTATCCAGTGGGACGAGTCGTGACAGCGGGCGCGACGACAGTTCTGCCGGCACCGCCGGCGACAACAGTTCTGCCGGCATCCGCCGACAGAATCAGCCCATGGCTTCCAACAGGGCGTTCCGGCCTGATGTGAAGCTCTGGCATGATGGAGCTACTGTATGGAATCCTCACACTTCAGTGCGTTGCAAACCAAACACGCTGGCCTCGAACGCCGCATTTCCGAAGAATTGACCAGACCGTCCCCCGACGGGTTTCTCCTCAAAGACCTCAAGTTGCGCAAACTCAAGATCAAGCAGGAGCTCAACCAGGCTCATTGATGGATTTTGGCTTCAATGACGCGTTCCGTTCCCGGTTCCGGCCCCCACCAGACATTTGGGCCGGAATTGGGAATTGACTGGTCCATTTAAACAATTCGTATTCGCGTGAATTGCGTGGCTATCAACCACCACCTCATACCTTGTAAAAAGCACACCTTGCGCTAGGCCAGTGCTATGCCACCGCAAACCGCCGTTGCCGCCGCCCGGGCCATCCTGAACTCGCTTCACGAGATCATGGCTTCGCGTAGCAGCGCGCAGGCAAAGCTGAACCAGGTTGTCGAAGT
>JAYTHT010000558.1:0-9271 GCA_043732365.1 Novosphingobium sp.
GCGCCCATATCGACATCGCGGTGCCGCGCCACCGCCAGAATAGTCAGCGCCAGACTATAGACGTCGGTCCACGGGCCGACCTCGCGCCCAAAATCGCCCAGTTGTTCGGGTGCGACGTAATTCAGCTTGCCCGCAAAGCCATCACCAACGATCGTACCGGTGCTGGCGTCGAGATCCTTGGCGATGCCAAAATCGATGACTTTGGCATGGTCGAGCCGGCCATCGGGCAACATCACATTGTCGGGCGAAATATCGCGATGGATCGCGCCCAGCGCGTGCGCGGCGGCCAGCCCTTCGGCCAGCCGTTTGGTCAGCATCCGCAATTCCGCCGGGCCCGCGTTGATATCCTTAAGGATATCGGACAGGTTCTGACCATCGACAAATTCGGTAACAATATACAGCACGCGCAGCTGCGGTTCCTGCGCCAGCACGCGATAGGCCACCAGCGCCGGATGGCCCAGCCGCGTCAGCGTACGCGCTTCCTTGCGGAACATCGCGAGCACGGCGGGATCGGCGGCAAGGTGCGGCAGGATGACTTTGATCGCCACGCGTTCGTCGGAATTGACGTTGACGCCCTCAAATACTTCACCCATGCCCCCGCGCGCGATAAACCGCCGCACTTCAAAGATGTGGTTCAACACGTCGCCCACCTGAATGCGCCGGGGTTCCGCGCCGGCGATGGGAACGAACGGCTGGGTGGTAAACGGGGGCGCGGTAAACGGGGGCGCGGTGTACGGCTGTTCTGCTATGGGCGTAATCGGGTACGGCGTGGGCGCCATAAAACCGGTGGCCGGGATGAACACAGTACGGGGTTCATCGGGACGGGGTTCATCGGGACGGGGTTCATCTGGCCGGGCCTCATCGTGCGGCGTTGGATCGTCGTGATCGCCGGTCATGTCCGGGCTCCGTTCAGCACCAGCAGCGTCGGTTCGCTGGCGGACACCAGAGTGATCGTGACATTGTCGGGCGCCCCGCGATCGAGGCAGGCCGCAATCATCCGTTCCCCCGCGACCAGGTCGTGTTCGTGCAAATAGGCGGCAATCTCGGCATCGGTCAGCACCCCGGTCAGCCCGTCGCTGCACAATAGAAACACATCGCGTGCCACAATCTGGTCCTTGATCGCATCCAGTTCCAGCGTTTCCTGCACACCCACTGCGCGCGCGAGCACGTGCTTCATCGGATGATCGGCAGCTTCTGCCGCGTTCAGCAACCCGCGTTCGACCATCGCCTCAACCTGGGTATGATCGCGGGTCAGCTGGATCAGGTGCCCTTCGCGATACAGATAGGCGCGGCTGTCGCCCGCCCACAACACGACGAATTCATGGCCGCGCACCACCAGTGCCACCACGGTCGACCCCATCTGCCGACCATCCGCTTGCGATTTGTCGAAAATCAGCCCGTTGGCCTGATGAATCGCGCCCGCGACCGCATCCCACGCCTGATCGATATCGTCCGGCATGGCCGTTGCGCCGACTACGCTGGCGATCGCTTGCGAGGCAAACCGGCCATTGTAATGCCCGCCCATGCCATCGGCCACCAGCCAAACGCCGCCCTGCGGCATATCGACATAGCTATCCTCGTTTTCAGAGCGCACTTTCCCGACGTCGGTGATCGACGTGTCCTGAATTCGAAAAGCAGGGATCATGCAGCCAACTCCACCATGCATTCAACTATGCGCTGGGGAAACCGCCCCGGCAACAGCACCGGCGGTCCGCCTTCACCGATCACCGCCCAGCCCGCCGCCGCCGGTTGCCATGGCAGGCCTGCGGGTGCCAGCGGCGCACTCTGCAACCGGTCCGCACTCCACCCTTGCGCCAGTGCCCCATACAGCAATTCCAGCATACCACCCGCCAGCGCCACTGCTTCGTCCACATCGTTGGCCGGGGCGCCAGCCATGATCGGAAATTGGCGCCCGGCGGCATCGACCGAGGCACATAACGCACCCCCGCACCACTGGCCGGCCGGATCGCAATCGACAAAACACCAGGCCGGTGCGGTGAAATAGCGCGAGTCAAAACCAGCGCCAAACCGCGCCTTGGCCATCTCCATTTCGGTCGAAAGCCAGTGATCGATCGCATCGCGCAAATCGAAATCGAGCCCCCGCGACAAAAAATCACCCAGCGCAGGCAACTTGCCGAACAGCCAGCGGCCTACAGGGCGGCCGGACATCGAAAGCTCCATACGCCTCCCCTGCTGAACGGGTTGCTGTCATTGGCCAGTGTCACTTTGAACACCACGTTCCTGGCACCGTCGCCAAATGTGGCGATCATCGTCTGCGGCCCGGAGTTTTCCTTTTTCGCCAGGTCCATCAGACGGAACAGCGCCCACGGTCCATCGGCCATGACTTCGGCGACTTTGGCTTTGGCAGAGTAGAGCGTGACCGCCGCATGCGGCACCACGCCTTGCGCCGACCAGATCACCGGGCGGTCGCCCGTACTGGTCGAATCAAACCGGTACACCGTGCCACCGACGGTCAATTCCACCGCATCGACGCCGCCGCCAAAACCTTTGCTCGAAACCTGGACCGTCACCCCGCCGACCAATGTATCGCGCAATTGTGCAGCCTTGCGGAAATCGTCCGGGCTCGCCGGGTTTAGCGCAGCGGCGGCCGGATCGGTCGCATTCCAGCGCCAGATCGGGCCGCTCTTATCCAACAACGGCGTGATCCGTTGCTGCAAAAACGCATCGAAACTGCCGCCCATGCCAAATACGCGCTGCACATCGACCAGCGAGGCATCGATCAGCGACGATCCGACGAACGGATATTTGCCATCGGTCGCACTTTTGCAATCGGGCAGCACGGTCCGCGTATAAGCATCGGCAATTGCGCCCTGGGCGGCGGACACAGAGGCGGTCTTGCCCCCGCTCGACGCATTGGTGACAAAATCGCGCAATTGCGGCGGCGCGCCGCCGACCGAGGTCGAAATCGACCCCATCGCCGTGGCCATCGCGCCCTGTACGGCTTCCGATCCCATACCCCCGCCGGCAAATTTCGCCGAAGCGACCGCCGAACCCGCCTGCTTTATCGCAGCGACAAAGTCGTCGAGCGGCGCCGGCGTTTTGCCGTCACCGACATAGTCCTGCAACGGCTTGAAATAGCTGGTAATCTGCGCACCCGCGTCAAAGCCGGTGCTGGGCCCCTCCAGCCTGGTGACAAGACCACCAATCCGGGTTGAGGCGAACCTGTCCGCCGCCGCCTGTTTGGCGGCGCCGCTGCCGCCGGTGAAAATGGTATTCTTGCGCAGTTCGAGCAGCAGCACTTTCATTGGCGATGGCGCCCGGGTAAACGCGCCCATTGCGGCATCGTCCCCGAAATAATTCGCCGGTTTTGGCGCAGTCGCAACCTTTTCCCAGGCGGCAATGTAATCTTTGGCGTAAAGCGCCGCAACGCCGGGACGGATCTGGCTCATCTGCGACTGGACATCGGTGGTGCCGGCATCGTTGCCCATCACCCACATGTCCTTTTTCATGTTTTCGGCAACGGTCGCCAGGCCAATCTGATACGCTTGTTCATACCCGGCATGGGTGTAGAAATACGGCACTTGCAATTGCAGCACTTCGGCGCCGTTGGCAAAGGCCTGCGCATCGCCCGCCGGCAGCGCGGCGCTGGCGCGCCACGGGGCGCCGCCGTTCGCCATCGCATTCTGGCGCAACACCGCATAGGCGCGATCGGCCAGGCTGAGCGTTGACAGCGCGGCGCGCGCGCTGGTGATGGTGGTCCCGTCAAGCGGCGCTTTGCCGCCGGCCCAGCCCACATTCAGGCTGTCGTCCTGCAACAACGCGGCCAGATGATCGCCGAGTTGCTTGCGTTCCGGCGCGCGGTCGGCGCCGGGATATTGGTCGTTGGCCCAGTCCGCGCCGACCCAGGATTTGACGGTGGCGGCATCCAGCGGGCCCTGCCCCCCCAGCATCAGGTAGACTTTCAGCGCCTGATAGAGCGACAGCGGATCGCCGCCATGGCTGGCCATGTATTGTTCCAGCCGCAGCAACAGGCGCGGCAGCATGATCCGGCGCAGCGCCGACTGATACGCCTCGGTGGCTTGTGCGGCATGGCTCGACTGAAACAGGCCAAACCGCATCATCAGCCCCGGCGCGCCAGCGGCCTGATCGGCATAGCCCTGGGGCAGCGCGCGCAATGTGTTGAGCACCGCCAGCGACTGTTCAAGATCAGGGTCGGTCGCGCGCACTTCGACCATATCGTCGCCGGTCTGGCGGATCTGTTGCGCGGCCTGTAGCGCACTGGACCCAAGATCGGCCTGAAACGACCGATTTTTAACAAAGCTGATCCCCCAGATCACCAGGACCAGCGCGGCGACAGCGGCCACGCCGATCATCCCCATCGCCATGCGCGACCGCTGACGCTTGCGCGCGGCGGGATCGGCCTCGACCAAGCCCGCCTCTGGAAACATCACATCGGTCAGCAATCGGTTCAGGAAATACGTACGGCCCGAACCGCCGGCGGCACCACCCGCCGCGCTCTGGTTGTCGTAGACTTGCGCTACACCCGACAGAATGCGATCGAGCGGAGCGCCCGATTGCATGCCGCTAGTAAAGTAAAACCCGCGCAATTGTGCCGACGGTTGATCGCCTGCAATAAACGCCCCTTCGACAAATCGCGCAAACCGGCTGCGCAATGCGCCCAATTGCGCCGGAAAGCCCAGAATCACGCTGCGGCGGCGCTGATCGACTTCGTCGAACAGCCGTTTGGCCTGACGCGCGCCTTGCGCTGCGACCATACGGTCAAACGCGGTCACCAGGTCATCGGTTTTTGGCCGCGTGTTTTCGACCGGTAAAGTCGCGCCGAGCACCGCACGTCGCCCTTCGACATCGAGATCATCGTAATATTCGACAAACCCGGCCAGCAGATCCGCCTTTGTAAACAGCAGATAGACCGGCACCGCCACTTCGAGCGTAGCGCGCACTTCGGCCAGACGCCGCCGCACGGTGGCGGCGTGGCGGTCAATGCCGGCGCGGTCGGCGCGCAGCAATTCATCAACGCCCAGCGCGACAATTACCCCGTTGATTGGCGACAACGGACGATGCCGTTTGAGCAAAGCCAAAAAGCTGGTCCAGCCTTTGGCATCGACCGAGCTATCCGAATCCTGCGACGTATACCGCCCAGCGGTATCGACCATCGCCGCCTCGTCGGCGAACCAGAAATCGAGATTGCGCGTGCCGCCCACGCCTTTCAGCGACTGGTCGGCGAACGGAAAGCGCAGTCCGGAATTCAACAGCGCGGTGGTCTTGCCCGATCCCGGCGGGCCAATGATCACATACCACGGACGGCTGTACAGATAATCGCGCCGCCCGCTGCCTTTGCTGCGCAGCAAAGCCAGCGCCTCACCCATCCGCGCAGCGACCGCAGCGCTTTCCTGATCGGACCCCGATGGCGTTGACAGCTCGGCTTCGATCGCCCTGGCCGCCGCCGCCGCACGGTGCATCCGCCACCAGCCGATTGCGCCCCACATCGCCAGGATCAACACACCGATCAACAGCCGCACCCATATCGGTTCCAGCCCCAGCACCACCAGCGGCAGCCCCAGGCAGAACACCAGCAGCAGCAACACGACGATGAGCCCGGTCAGCACCCACCAATTGCCGAAGATCTTTTTCACGGTAACAATCCCTCAGATCCCGAAGTACAAATACGCGCGATCAGGTGCGATCAATTGTGGCGCGGGATGACAATTTCGACGCGGCGGTTCAACGCTTTGCCGTCGGGCGTAGCGTTGCTGGCGATCGGCCGGCTGTCGCCAAACCCCTGGACTTTGACGCGTCCCGGATTGCTCAGCACGCCGGTGATAACCGTCGCAACCGTCTGCGCCCGCGCCTTTGACAGCGCCACATTGTCGGGGAATAGCAAGCTGTGGATCTGGTCGGTGTCCGAATGGCCCTCGATCGTGACATCGCCTGCCTGCCCCTCGACCGCACGGCCGATCCGTTCAAACAGTGCGGCGCGCCCGGTTTCCAGCTGATCAGACCCCGATTTGAACAACTGACCCACCGTGGTGCGCACTCGCACGGTCGATGCGTCCTGTTCGACCACAACCAGTTTCTGATCGATTTCGGGTTTCAGAAACGTTTGCAATGTGCCCAATTGCGGGCTTGGCGCAGCTGGCGGCGGCTGCGCGCCGATGCGCGACAGTCGCAGTGGCTCGTCCGGTGAAAGCGCGCGAACCGCTTTGAAACTGTCGCCGCCCGACGCCATCAACAGCAGCCGCAATGCGATATAGATGATCAGCAGCGCGGCAGCCGCAACCGCAGCGGCCAGCAGCACGCGGTTCCACAGCCCGACCTTTTGCAGCGGCGCCGCCGCGCCGTGCCATTGCGGCGAAATTTCCAGTGTCGACTGCGCACGCGGATGTTCGAGCGCGCCATGCAGACTGGACATCATTTGCTGCAACCGCGCGCGGCCATCGGGCATGACGCGGAACCGGCCTTCAAATCCGGCCGCCAGGCAGGCCGAAAACAATTCGATCATTTCGGTATTTTGCCCGGGCCGCGCCAGCAAATCATCGACCAGTTTCCAGAACCGGTCCCCGCCGATATTTTCCCGGAAAAACTGCACCACCAGACTGCGCCGCGCCCATTCGGCACCGTCCTGCCCGGCATTGGGCAGGTTCTGGGCAATGTCGTCGACCGTGGCGCACAGCGCATAGCGCGCGCGCTGGCGCGTTTCGTCGGGATACAGCGGCGTAATCGCCTGATCATAGGCGGCGATCAACTGCGTTGCAACGCGATGGAAATCTGGCATCGCAATCGCCGCCCGGCCCGATCGCACACTCGCCGCCAGCGCCAGCACGGGTCCTGCCTCGGTCACCAGCGGGCTGCGCGTTTCACGCGGCAGTGTCGGTACCGGAATGTCATCGTCATTCAGCCGTACCGGCGGCGTGGGCGCGTATTGCGGTTGCGGCGCAAAGCTGGCCGGCGGTTCGGCATAGACGGGTGGTGGCGGACCACCAAAACTGGCCGCTGGCGGCGCTGGAAACGCACCGCCCGGTGGTGCAGACGGTGGCGCCCATGCGCCTGCTGGTGGACTGCCCGGTTGGCCCGCCCCAGGAGTCTGGGGCGCAAGATTTTGTGCAGGAGTTCGGCCCGCTAGCGGTGATGGCCGGAATACCGTGCGATTGCCATTATCCGAAGACCCGTCGCCGCTCATCGTGCTGCCCTTTTAACACACCACAATTCCATGCGGAGTTGTGGCCAGTCCCCCGCGACATGCAGGCCGAGCGCGGTTGCGCTGGCAAAATCGCGCCAATCCGGCACGCCGCGATCGAGTTCGAAATAAACAAAGCCCGGCAGCACCCGCAATTGCGGTGGCGGGGTTGGCGTGTGCCGCAGCGGAACGCCGGGCAAAGCCGCATCGACGATCTGGCGCATCTTTTCCACCGCGCCCAGCTTGGCCACGCCAGGGAACAGTTGACGCACTTCGTCGACCGAGGCCGCCGCGCGCACGGCCAGATAGAAATAGCCGTGCTGATACAGATTGCGGTCGACAATCGTCGACACCCAAGCACCAGGTCCGGCCTGTTCCAGTGGCAATTGTACCGCCGACCGGTCAAACACGGCCGACAGCATCGATTGCAGCAAATCGAACAGCGGTTCAAAACACCCGCGCAAACCTTCGTGTTCATACGGTGGCAAAGGCGGCGCCTTGCGCTCCAGCTTGACCAGAGTGGCAATTTCCCCGGCCAGGCTCGACAGGTCCTGAAACAGACGCTCGGGATGGACCATCGGGAGCGAATCCAGATGCCGCAACACCGCAATCCAGCGGTTCAGCGCCTGCAACAACAGGAAGCTGGCAAATGTTTCGGACCCGCCATCGGTCGCCTCGACCGCGCGTACCGCCAATTCGTCCGACCGTTGTTCGCAGCGGCCCAGAATGTCGACCAGGCCATGTTTCAACGGACGCGCGGCGGCGATATCGAGCACCGGCGGAATATACCGATCGTCAAACATCACCCGCTTGGCGCTCAATTCGCGGACTTGCGCCAGCCCGCACAGCACGCGCCCGTATGTCTGATCACGTGTCACCCCAAACCGCAGATTTGGCCGTGCCAGTTCGACCGGTTCGCTGACCCGGTCGTCAGAAAAATTATCGGCAACTTCGTGCTCGGACACCACAAAGCGCGTTTCGGCACCGGCGCTTTCGGCTTCCTTGAACTCCTGCGTGCCAACCTGAGCGGCGGGCAGAGTCAGATAAATGATCGCATCACGCGTATCGGCGGGCAGATCGAGCGGCGGCGGCGGCGGCACATCATCAGGAATCGCAAAGGCCGTGCCATCGGGCAACACGCCGCGCGCACGCACGATCGTGAATTTTCCCAGCGACGCCATATCTTCGTCAATGGTGACTTCGGTCAGGCCCCATGGATACGGGCGCAGACCCGCGACTCGAGCGCGCAAGCGCGATTCAAACGACCGGTCGGACTGCTGGAAATGCTGCGGGCGCAGGAATTGGCCTTCCCGCCATGCCACGCGATCGTTTCCTGCCATCGGTATTCCCCCAATTCAACCATGCGCGTTAAAGCACAGCTTCACCCTTACCGAAAGCAGCGTTATAGTTGTGTCGCCAGCGCTGGCCAGCTTGTTCTTTTCGGGGATTGCATGGACGAGGATTCTTTTGACCCCAAAAGTTGGACAAAGGCGCCGAGACTACCGGCGGGGTTACACAATCATGACAAAACACCCCCGCCCGATCCCGTAACCGCACCACCCGGATCGGTGGAGCCCCCGCGTGTTCGTGCATCAAATAGCGGCCGTCTTGTGCCGTTGTTCGCCTCGGCGGCAATTCTGGTGGCGGGCGCTGGCGCCGCCTGGCTGACGCGGACCAGTGTGCCAGCCTCGGCTGAAACACCGGTGGCCATGGCCAGCGCAGCGCCTGTGCCCGGCGTGACCCAGCGGCGGCTGGTGCTGGCCAGCGTTGGCGATATCGCCGGCGCATTGACGGGCGCCGGCGTGTCGCCCGCCGACGCGCAAGCGGCAGGTGCAGCCGCCGCCAAAGTGCTGGGCGCGCCTGGCGAAGTCCATGCGGTGATCGATTTACTGCCGCAAGCGGGCGCGATCACGCTGCAACGCCTTCAGGCATCCTATGCCGATGGGTCGGGCGCGGTTGTCAGCGGCGATGGCGCGGGCCATTTTTCCGGCACCGCAGTCACCGCCGAACTTACCCACCGGATCACCGTGCTGCGCGGCGAACTCGATAGCGACAGTTTCTATACTTCGGCGGTCACTGCCGGGCTGGTCGACACGCTGATTCCCGAATTCATCA
>JAYTHT010000559.1:0-9257 GCA_043732365.1 Novosphingobium sp.
ACTTACGAAGCGGTGTTTCAGACCACCAATATCGGCCTGGGCCAGACGACCGCGGTCGGCATCGGCGGCGATCCGGTCAACGGCACCAATTTCATCGACGTGCTCGAACTGTTTATGGCCGACGATGAAACCACCAGCATCATCATGATCGGCGAAATCGGCGGCAACGCTGAAGAGCAAGGCGCCCAGTTCATCATGGACGAAGCCAGGCGCGGCCGAAAAAAACCCATGGTCGGCTTTATCGCCGGTCGCACCGCCCCCCCGGGCCGTCGCATGGGCCATGCCGGCGCGATCGTTTCGGGCGGCCAGGGCGGCGCCGATGATAAAATCGCCGCAATGGAAGCCGCCGGCATCCGCGTCAGCCCGTCACCCAGCCTGTTGGGCGAAACGCTAGCCGAAGTCCTGAAGGGCTGATCCTCCCCGAAACGGGAAGAGGGACCGCGCAGGGTGGTCGAGGGGTTCCGCCCCACCCGGCACGCAACCGAAAAGTCACACCAAGGGCCGGGCGCAACCCCGGCCCTTTTTGTTCGCCCAGCGCCGGATTGACGGTTGTCACATCATGCTGATAGCCTCTCGATATCACAAAGCCGGGGGGTTTTATGGCGACGCACGCATTGCCGGTGACATCAGACTCTGACCAATCCGGTCGCCAATCCCGCGACCGGGACCGGCGATTTTTCTTCATCATGGCCTGCTTCATGGCATTCGTGCTGGTTTCGGGATTTTCCACGAGCATCGCGTTGCGCCGATCGACGTTCGCCTCGCCGATCCTGTTCCACTTGCACGCGGTCACCTTTTTCGGCTGGGTGGTCCTGTATCTGCTACAGACCGGGCTGGCCGCGACCGGATCGATGACGTTGCACAAGCGTCTGGGCTGGCTGGCGCTGGGCTGGGTACCGGCGATGGTCGTGCTGGGCACTGCGCTTACCGTATTCACCGTGCGCGCCTCTGGCGCACCGTTCTTTTTCGACAAGAATGAATTTCTGATCGGCAATGCGGTCGGCATCCTGAATTTTGCCGGCATCGTCGGATGGGCGATTGCGCTGCGTCGCCGGACCGACTGGCACCAGCGGTTGATGCTGTGCGCGATGGCGGGGATCACTGGCCCGGGCTGGGGGCGATTGTTGCCGATGCCGTTGCTGATGCCGTTGCTGATGCCCTGGGCCTACTGGATTGCATCGTTTGTCTTTCCGGCGATCCTGATCAGTGTCGGGATGATCGCCGATCGCCGTCGCCTGGGCCGGGTGCATCCGGCATATCGCTGGGGCGTGGCCATTCTGTTCGGCGCGCTGCTGCTGACCGATGCCATCGCCTACAGCCCGGTCGGATATGCCATCACCGATGCGGTCGTATCGGGCGCGCCCGGCGCGGCTCGTCCGATGCGCGCAAGTTTCCCGAGCTTTTCTGTGCCAAAGCCCGCCTGAAAGGATAGCATGACCGGGTGCGGGCAGGCCAACAGCGCAAACACTTGGCGCTACAAAGCCACCCCGGCTTTCAAGCCCTCGAACACGGCCTCTTCGGCAGTGCGAGGGGTCAGCGCGTCACCGATCACATGGGCTTCCAGCGCGCACTCGGCCAGTTCGTCTTCCAATGTGGTGACGCGTTCGTGGCCCAGGTTGGTAATCAGCGTGTCGACGTTTTCAAACACCATCGCCGCGCCACTGGTAGCGTGCTGGCAAAACACCGTTTGTTCGTCGATGCCATACAGGCGCGCATAAGGGATCACTTCGACGCCCAGGTCGTGCAGCACGCCAGCCCAGTGGTCGCGGACGTATTGCTGGATGCGCTGGCCGGGCATGTAACCGTCCACCGCAAGGCGGACGCGGCAGCCGTCGCGCGCCAGCTTTTCGGCCAGGCCCATGCCGATCCAGTCGAGGCTCCAGTCGGCGATCAGGACCGAGGCGCCCACATTGACTTCGTTACGCAGGACTTGCCAGGGATTTACCACGTGGCCGGTTTCGGCGCCTTCGACGGGTCCCTGTCGCGGGCGGGCGCCCGTAGCGATGACCACGGCGCCGGGCGCGATTTGGTCGATCAGCGCGCGGGTTACGGGCTGGTTCAGGCGCACATCAACGCCCGCCAGCGTCATTTCGCGGGCAAGGTTGGTGACGATACCGCCGAATTCGGCGCGGCCCGGCAATGTCTGCGCAAGCAGGGCCTGGCCACCCAGTTGGCGACCGGCTTCGCACAGGATGACTTCGTGGCCGCGCGCGGCGGCGATCGCGGCGGCTTTCATGCCGGCGGGGCCGCCACCGGCGATCAGCACGCGGCGTGGGGTCCGGGCAGGGATCAGCGTGCCATACGTCAGTTCACGCCCGGTTTCGGGGTGCTGGATGCACGATATCGGATAGCCCATGTGGAAATGGCCGATGCATGCCTGATTGCACGCGATGCAGGCGCGGATGTCGTCGGTGCGTCCGTCTTTCGCTTTGGCGGGCATTTCGGGGTCGCAGATCATCGCGCGGGTCATGCCGACCATGTCTGCGGCACCGCTGGCCAGGATGCGTTCGGCGTCCTGCGGCTGGTTGATGCGTCCTGCGACAAACACCGGGGTGGTGACGCGCGCCTTGATCGCGGCGGATAGCGGGGCCAGATGGCCGGGCGCGATTGTCATCGGCGGGGCGATATTGATCGCGCTGCCGATCCCCGCCGATGTGCCAGCGGTAATGTTGTAATAGTCAAAGCGCGTATCAAATGCGATCAGCGCCGCCAGCACATCGTCGGCGGTCAGGCCTTGTTCGTCCTTTTCATCGCCGCTGATCCGCAACCCGACGATAAAATCGGGGCCGGTCGCAGCGCGGATCGCGGTGATCACGTCATCGATAAACTGGCGCCGCGCCTGATCATCGCCGCCATAGCGATCGTTGCGCAGATTGACGCGCGGGTTCAGGAATTGCGCGGGCAGATAGCCATGGCTGGCGACCAGTTCGACCCCGTCGAGCCCGGCGCGTTCGAGCCGGTGCGCGGCAGTGGCATAACCCGCGATCACTTCGGCGATCAGGCGGGCGGACATCGGGCGCGGGGTGACGTGGAACCGTTCGTTGGGCACCGCCGATGGCGCATAGGCCACGGGCAAAGTGCCGTCCTGGCTTTCCATGATTTCGCGGCCGGGGTGGAATAGCTGGCCAAACAGCGCGCACCCATGCGCATGCACCGCCTCTGCCACGCGGGCATAACCCGGGATGCATTCGTCGGTCGTCGCCATCAGCAAATGCGAGGTATAGCGCGCGGTTTCGTGGACACCGGCGACTTGCATCACGATCAGCCCGGCACCACCCGCCGCCCGCGCCCGATGATACGCGACCAGCGCATCATTGGGCACAAACGCGGTGGGCAGAACCGTGTCGTGACCGGTCGACAGGATCCGGTTGCGAATCCGCAAATTGCGGATCGTGATCGGCGAAAACAGCGTCGGCAGGGCGGTCATGACACGCGTGGCATCCGTGCAAGGTTGATCAATGCAGGCATCGTGCAAACAGCGCCAGCATTTCGGCCCAGCCGCGTTCCGCTGCGGCCTCATCATAGACCGGGAAATCGGGTTTCATCCACCCGTGCGCCGCGACGGCATAGATTTCGGCGTGGAACCGCACCCCCGCCGCGGTCAGCGCCGCGACCAGTCGTTCGGCCATTTCGGGCGGATAGCTGGCGTCGTTGTCTGCGCCCGCGATCAGCAATTCGGCCTTGATCTGCGGGGCGAGCAAGTGCGGGCTGTCGGGCTCATCGGTAGCGAGCCGGCCGCCGTGGAAGCTGGCCGTAGCCACGACGCGATCTGGATATGCCCCGGCAGCCGTCATCGCCATGCCGCCGCCCATGCAAAATCCGACGGTGCCCACATGGGGGCCTTTGACATCGGGGTTTGTGCCGAGCCAGGCGAGAAATGCAGCGGTGTCCTGCGCCGCCTTGGCATTGCCGGTGGTCGCCATCAACGGGCCGATCTGCGCGCGGAAATCGCCTTTGAAGACTTCGGTCGGGACGAATGGCGGGTACGGGCCGACCCGGTAATACATATCGGGCAGCAGCACGATATAGCCCGCATTGGCCAGGCGTTGCGCCATGTCGACGAGCGTGGTGCGCATGCCCAGCCCATCCATATACATGATGATTGCAGGCCAGGGCCCTGTCGCATGGGGGCCGCCGGCATCGGGCGTCAGGACGTGGGCGGGACACAAGCCATCGGTCGCGGGGATCTGAATCAGGTGGTCGGGCAAAGTGTGGTTTCCGGTTCGGCGGGGGGACGAGGAGCAGGGGAATAATGGCGCACTGTCTGGCTCGGAACAATGGGAACTTGCCTCTTTTTTTGGTTCTTCGCATGATGGGGACCAAATGGCGGGGGCGGATCGATGCGCGTGACAGGACTTGTGCGCTTGGAAGGACTTTTGCGCTGTACCGGGGCAATCGTTGCGCTGGCGGCTGCAGGATTGCTGGCAGGCGCGGGGCCCGCCGACCCCGATACGCGCGCGTGGTGGGCACTGACCGGCGAATTGTCGGGCGATGCGATGGCGGGGCGCGATACCGGGTCGGCGGACTATGACCGCGCGGCGGCGCTGGTCGTGCGCCACTTTGCCGATGCGGGGCTGAAACCGGCGGGCAGCGATGGCGGCTGGTTGCAGACGATCGCGTTTGATGATCTGCGTGTGAATGAGGCGCGGTCACAGATCACGCTGGGGGGCACGGCGCTCGCGCTCAATCGGCAGATCCTGGTGTCACTGGGCGCAGATACTCCGCCGCATCTGGCGGCGCGCACGACGTTTCGGGGGTATTGCGGCGCGGCGGAGATTGCCGATGTCCTGGGCAAACTGGTGGTGTGTTACGGGCGCCCGGCGCCCGCGCGACTGGGTAAATTTGACCGGGCAAAGGCACTGCGCGATGCGGGCGCAGCCGGCATGGTGACGATCGCGGCGCCGGGGCTGGCGTCGGAACCGATCCGCTGGCCATTTGCCTATTCGCGCAGCGTCGCGCCTGTCGGAACACCTGCCGAAAGGCGGCCATTCTGGTCGGGCACACTCAATCCCGATGTCGTGCCACAGCTATTGGCACAAGGCGCGGCGGTCCTCACCAGGGGCGCGGCGGGTGCCGAATTGCCGAGCCAGGACCTGGGGGCGTTTGTTGCGGACCTGACGATTGATCACCGCGCTACGCGGTCGTCCAATGTGCTGGGGCTGTTGCCCGGCACGGACCCGGCGCTGGCCAATCAGATCGTGGTCGTGGCGGCGCATCTCGATGGCTATGGCCGGGGCGAGCCGGTCGGCGGGGATGCGATTTACAACGGCGCGCTCGATGATGCGGCCTATGTCGCGTTGGTTGAACGGCTGGCGGCGGTGCGTCGGGGGATCGGCTTTGCCCGGCCCGTGCTGTTCGCGGTGTTTACGGGTGAGGAAAAGGGGTTGTGGGGATCGACGTGGTTCGTCGCGCATCCGACCGTACCGCTGTCCTCGATCGCGGCAATTATCAATCTGGATCAGGTGCGGCCGCTGTATCCGCTGAAACTGATGACCGTCCACGGGCTGCGTGAAAGCAATCTGGGCGATATCGTGCGGCACATTGCCGGCGCACAAGGCATTGCCGTGCAGGAAGACCCCGAACCGGAACGCAACCTGTTGCGCCGGTCAGACAATTGGCCGTTCATGCGCGCGGGTGTTCCAGGTGCCAGCTTTGTGCTCGCAACGTACGATGCACGATCGCAGGCGCGCTATGACGACTGGTACGAACATCGCTATCACCACCCCGCCGATGACCTGACCACGCCGGTGGACTGGCAGGCGGCGCGGGATTTCAACCGCTTTTTCTATGCCGTGACGCAGGCCACCGCCAATTCGCCGGTGCCGATCGCATGGAATCCTGGCGGCAAGCCTTAAGGCGCGACCGGCAGGATCACCGCGCTGGGCGTTGCGCCGCCAAACCCGATCCGCATGGTCGCCGCGTGATAATCGCCCGGCTTTGCCAAAAAGATATTGGGGACAAAGCTTTGCGGGTTGCGGTCGTAGAGCGGGAACAGGCTCGATTGCACTTGTACCGCGAGGTGATGGCCGGGCAGGACGACATGGTCGATGCTGGGCAGCGCAAACCGGAACCGGTTGAATCTGCCCGGCGTCAACGGTTCTGGATGGGCAAAGCTTTTCAGATAACGGCCGCGAAAGATCTCGATGCCGATCGGCAATTCATACCCGGCCATCGATGGCCGCGCGCCCGGGCCATTCTCGGGCTCGTCATCGGGATAGACGTCGATCAATTTGACCACGACGTCGGCATCGGTGCCGGTGGTGGCAATATACATATCGACCATCGGCGCGCCCATCAGGTGGACCGGGTGATCCAGCGCCGCACCCGAAAACGTGACGACATCGGGGCGTCCGGTGACAAACCGCTGATCATGCACCAGCCACGTCGTCCATTGCGCGCGATCGCCCAGATGGACCGGGCGGGGCACAAACGGCACCGGGTTGGCCGGGTCTGCGGTCCATGACACCGCGCCCGTTTTGGTGGGCGCTGCAAACCCGGCGGTCTGATCGGGACCGAGGTACAGGCGGGTCGGAGTGCCCATCGGCCAGCGCGGCGATTGGTCCCATTTGTCGATGCCGCTGGCATAAGTGATCGCGGCGGGCGCATGCGGATCGGGCGCATCTTTCAAATAGTGGTCGAGGAACGGTTTCATCCAGTCGCGGCGCCATTGCGCAGCGGTATCTCCTGCAAAAGTCAGCGCGCCCAGATCATAGCCATAATGGTTGGCCCCCGAATGGCGCCAGGGCCCGATCACGAGCGTCAGCGGCGCGCGTCCCGGCTGATCCTTCAGCGCGTTATAAACTGCCGGGGCGCCATAATTGTCTTCCTGATCCCATTCGCCCAGTTCGAGCATGGTGGGCACGGTCAACGGGCGCGCCGCCATCAATTTGTCGACCGCCTGCCCCGACCAGAATTCGGAATAGGCGGGATTTTCGATCAGCTTGCGCACGAATGGCACCGTATCGACCGCGTATTTGTGCGCGTAAGCACCCGCCGACCCCGCCGCCAGATAATTCGCATAATCATCGCCATTGCCATGCGGGATTGCAGCGCCCGCATCGGCTTTGCCGGTGCTTTGTTCAAGCGCATAGTCGAGCGCGCTGACGCGAAAGGCGCCGTTGTGGAACCAGTCATCGCCCATCCAGCCATCGACCATCGGGCTTTCCGCCACCGCCGCTTTCAGCGCGGGATGCGGGTTGATTTCGGCCATCAGCGTAGTGAAGCCAAGATAGGATGAACCCAGAATACCGACTTTACCGTTGGATTCGGGCACATTCCTGATCAGCCAGTCGATCGTGTCATAGGCGTCGGTCGATTCGTCGATGCCGGTGGGGTTGAGCGGACCCGCCAGTGGCCGGTTCATCACGAACGACCCTTCGGACCGGTGCAACCCGCGGATGTCCTGATAGACGCGGATATAGCCGTCCTCGATAAACGGCGCGTCCATCACCGGGACCAGATCGACAAGCCGCAGACTGTGGGTGCGCGCCGCATCGCCGTGTGCGTCATAGGGCGAACGCCACAACAGGATCGGACCCTTGGTCACGCCCTTTTTCATCACGATCACGGTGTACAGCTTTGTGCCGTCGCGCATCGGCAGCATGACATCGCGGCGTACGTAATCGGTGTCGGGCAGGACTGGGTCGTACTTTGCGACCACGTCGGGGGTCATGGCGTTGACCGGGCCGGTTGCGGGGCCAGCTACCGGGCCAGCTACGGCGACTGGCCCGGTTACGGACGCAATGTCCGCGTGGGCTATGCCTTGCAACGTGGCGCCAGAGAGAATGGTGGTGAGCAACGCGGCAATGCGCTGGTGTCTGGTCTTGGTCATGCACCAGGTATCGAGCAATTGGCGCGCTTACTCAAGTGATGCATGCAAATGGGTGCGCGCCTTGCGAAAAGGCGCGCGCCCATCGGATTTTACCTTGATCAGTTGTGGTGACCGCCACCGCCATGATCGCCACCGCCATGACCACCGCCATGACCGGCACCGTGACCGCCACCGTGACCGCCGCCGCCAGAGAAATGCGGCATGTTCATGCCACGGCCCGGTGTCATCGAGCCGTGCAATTGTTGAAAATTGCCCTGACCTTGCGGTGCCTGGCGGGCGAAGTGGGTGTTTTCACCCCTTCTATAGCCGCGCTCGTTAGAGCCGCGACGATAATAGAACGCGTCGTCATCGCCCCAATAGCCGTCATAAACCTGGCCATAATAGCCGTCGTAATAGCCATCATAGGCATACGGCCCCGTCGCGTAGCCAACCTGCCCACCGTAATCGGCGCAAGCGGCCAGTGGCAATGTGGCAACTGCCAGTAACAGGGCAGTCAGGGTGCGTCTGGTCATGGTATTTTCCTTTCCCGCTATGCATATAATTGTCTATGTTGCAAATGCCGAAGCACCGCTTTTGTTCCTCGTGCGCATTCCCGCCCCCGCCGGCGCAGCGCGCCCCCCTTTGGGCAAAACGCGGCGCGCAACCGTTGCAACGGCGGCATGTACGTCAAACGTCCCATAGGCACGCACCGGGTTGATCCCCATAGCGCGGCCATCGGTTGCAACTGGCGCTGGCATGTCCCGGGACGAGGGCGATTGCGACTGACAGCGGCTGCGGCGACCAATGATCGCAGCGGACGGTCGGGGGGGACATCAACACGTACGAATGTGGGGCCAATGAACAACCGTATTGCAAGCCGCCGGGCACTGCTGTCCGCGACGGTCTTGCAGATACCAAGCGTCAAAACGGTACCTCGAACCGGTCCACCGTGCGGTTAATCTCTATTCGATCGAACTGGAGGCCGATCTGGGCCACTTTGCCAAACTGGTTTCGGACACCGCCTGGACCAAACAGACGTACCGGCAACAGGGTGACAACACTGATCTGCTGCTCGACCTGAATTACGGATACGCACAGTTTCCCAATTTCACCAGTTACAATGAACAGCAGGACAGCCGGGTTCAGTTCAACGAGGAACTGCGGCTGGTATCAAAGCACGGCCGCCCGTTCAGCTGGACGCTAGGCGGATTTTACAACAGCGTGAATGAAGCCAGCAACTATCACGAAGTGGTACCCGGCTATCCCGTATTTGACGGGATCGATCGTCATGACAAATGGGCATATGCCCAGTACATTCGCAGCCAGAAAACCGAAAAGGCCGCTTATGGCAAAGTATCGATCGATATCACCGATAAGTGGCAGGCAACGGATAGCGCGCGGTATTTTCATTATTCAGCCGACATCGATGGCAGCACGGCATTACCGT
>JAYTHT010000560.1:0-2781 GCA_043732365.1 Novosphingobium sp.
TACCTGACCAGGTCCACAGGTTGCATGACTGGTCGGACACCAACCGCCTCGGCAGCAGCGATTTCGCCGTCCAGTGCAGCCAGCAGGCGACAGCGCGGCGAACAGGCGCAATCGTTTGACCGGCTTAAGCCGGCAGAGGCGACGGACCGCTGGGGATCAGCCCGTGGTGGACTTCGACTTGCGCTGCCCCCGATGCTTCCAGAATGGTCCGGGCAACGGCGATCCGCTGAGGAGATTCATGCGCCATCACCAGGAAGGAATCGGTGGTAATCGCGGTTTCGTACTGGACAACGCTATCCTTGGGAATGCCCATGCCATACAGGGCGGCCGAGATCGCGCTGAACCCGCCGACCACGACCGCGCCCTCGAGCGTGGCAGCGGCCAGCGATCCCAGATACCCCAACATCACCACCGGGCCAACTACAGGCACCGCGACAAACAATCCACCAAAGAACAAGCTCCATAGACCGCCCCAAAAGGCGCCGCGTGTTCCCCAGAATCGGATGCGGTCACCCTGATTGTAGAAGCCGGTCACATGCTCATCGATATGATAGCCTTTGCCGACCACGCTAAGATGTTTAATGTCGAACCCGGCAAGCCCAAGCGCCCTGACCGCGGCTTCGGCGCCGGCATGGTCGGTAAATGTGGCGATGGCAGCTGCAGGCATAGCTTCGTAGTTGTCCATTTTCGCCTCGTTTGTTTAAATTGCCGACCGTTGGCGGGCCACGCCGTGCGTCAGATCAGGCTTGCCCAACGCGAAGACTATTGACGTGCGGTGGTGCCGGGCAGCCTCGGAAAATACTCAACGCTGGCGACTTGGCGTAAGCGAAGCATTTGTGCTGGCGGGAACCCCGCCTGACTCTAAAACAAATCCAGCCCGCGATACGGTATTGACATATCAGGCATCAATCCGTGCGCAGGCCTTTTGGGCGGTTTGCTGGACGTCGTACATTTTTTGCAGGAACGAGCGCTTGCTCAACCCATCGACGATCGGGGAGAAATGAACATGTTCGCCCGGCACCATCGAAAAGGCGCGTTCGAGGTAGCGATCGAAGACCTCCACCAGCGATTGCCACTGGCCTTGCTCGTCCAGCCAGATCTGCGAGTTGCCCGAAGACGTAAAGCTGAGCAGCATCTTGCCCGCCAGCTTTGATTTTGCATTACGGTCATGGACCGCACGATACGAAAAATCCGAACCCAGCACCCGCTCGACATAGCCCTTTATCATGGCCGGCGGCGTGCCGAACCAGATCGGATAGATCAGCACGATGACGCTGGCATCCGCGATCAAGCCCAGTTCGTAGGCGACATGGGGGCTTTGGAAAAAGCCGTGTTTGCCCGGCTGTTCCTCGGCCCGCAGGACAGGGTCAAAGCGCATCCGGTAAAGGTCGCGCAGATGCGCTTTCTGGCCGCATTCCTTGACGACGCGGCAATATTCCTTGGCCACAGCGCCGCAGAAACTGTCGAGTTTTGGGTGGCACAGGATGACGATATGCTGTGCCTTGATGCCAGTGTCGACTTCGGTTGAGGTATCCATGCCGGGCCTTTCTCAGTCCATGGCTGCGAGCAGGTCGTCGAGCGCCAGCGTCGCAAAAGTGGTGAAGCTGTCGGCTACGGCATAAGGCAGGATCAATGTGCGTCCGTTCACCAGCCCCCCGCAGCTGTAGATGACGTTAGGCACATAACCGTCGCGTTCCAGTTCGCTCGGGCGCAGCAAGGGTGCGGCCAACCGCTTCAGAACCTTGCTGGGATCGGTCTTGTCGAGCAGGCAGGCGCCGATGCAGTAAGTGCGCACAGGGCCGACGCCGTGGATCAATACCAGCCAGCCCTCGGCGATCTCGATCGGGCTGCCGCAATTGCCGAGCTGGACAAATTCCCATACCTGTCTTGGGCACAGGATTTTCGTGCCGGTGTCCCAATGGATGAGATCGTCCGAACAGAGCAGCCAGATATTCTCGTGATCGATCCGGCCGATCATCGCATATTGCCCGGCGATGCGGCGCGGAAACAACGCCAGGCCCTTGTTGACCGCCGCCGGGCCGCGCAACGGGATCAGCTCGAACGTCGAGAAATCTGTGGTGCTGAGCAATTCGGCGCGGATTTTGCCATCCCCGTAGGCGGTATACGTACCGAGCCAGGTGACGCTTGCATCCTCCTCGACGAAACGTACCAACCGCAGATCTTCGATCCCGTGCTGCTGGTGGATGGTGACAGGAAAAATCACTATCTCGGAGATGTCGCGGCTTTCCGTGCAGGACAGGCGCAGCGCGGGATCGTTGGGGATGTCGCCGGGAATAAACGTAATTTGGGGCGATATGGCCTCGGTGCTTGCGGGATCGATCACGATCGTCCCATCCGCTTTGACGATGCCGGTACGAAACGTAATCGACGAGACATGCCCCTCGCCGACACCGCGCAACGACAGTACAAAGCGCAAGGAACCGGGCGGCATTTGCGTCTGGTCAGGATGGGCGACGATGCTGGGATTGAACAGGGCGGCGGCCTCAAAGGAATATTCTTCGCAGAAATAGGCGCCGATCAGATGTTGGCGGGCCGCGCTGAGGGCCTGTTCATCGCGCTGGGCCTGGGCGTCGATCATCGGCTCTGCGCCGGGCACGGGTTGTGCTCTGCTGATGGCGCCACTCACTTCCTGAAAGCGACGCAAAAGTACCGCTGCGATGTCACGATGGCGATCGGAAAAGCTGGCCACGACCCGCGCCAGCTCGGCCTCGACCGCCTGGTCATCGAGCGCCATCACCCGCTCGGTCAGGCGCTGCGCAC
>JAYTHT010000561.1:0-2778 GCA_043732365.1 Novosphingobium sp.
CGCCTGGGCATCCAGCCACTCGCGGTATCCGGCATAAGCAGGCCGCACGGTGCCGTCGGCCTCCAGCATCTCGTCATAACACGGAGCCGCCGACTTGCCCGAAGACTGAGCCTGAACCTGAGCCTAGGCCTAGGCCTGGGCCTGGGCCTGAGACTGCGACCGCGACCGCGACCGCGACTGGGACTGGGACTGGTTCATAGGCTCATCCCGTACATATTTCCCAGCACAAACCACTTGCTCGCACAGGTTCGCAAACCCGGCGAGCAGGCCCGTGTTCCTGATCGTATTATTGGCTTAATCGATCTGTGCATGGCGTAATGGCCACCCATTTCAGCCCGACCGGGTTGCGGCAACGCCCTTTTTGACAAATCGGCGTCAAATTCACACGGTCACCGGATTGCGGCGGTACCGGGCGATCGCGCCGACAAACACCAGCGCCAGCACTTGGACTACGGCCAGGCCCCATAACCCCGCGTGATAGCTGCCCGTGTGATCGCGCGCCACGCCCCACACGATCGGCCCGAAAAACGCGCCCGCCTGGCTCAACGCGTTAACCATCGCGGTTGCCACCGCCATGTCGCGTGGCGCCACCAGATCGGTACACAGCATCCACACCGACAGCGTGACCGACCCCCAGCACGCGACATAACAGGCATAAGCAAACAACCCGGTCGCCAGCCCGCTGCCCGCCGCAAACAGCACATACGCCAGCAAGACCAACGCGGTGCTGCCCGCCATGAACGGCATCCGCGACCCAGCCCGGTCCGAAGCCCAGCCGGTAAACAACATGCCCATCGCGCCCGCCAGTCCACCGACACTGACCAGATAGCCCACCGATTTCACCGACCACCCGGTCAAATGTCCCAGGATCAACGGCTCTGACAACGTGAACGTGTAATACGCGCAAGTGGTCAGGAAACCGACCGCGCCCAACAACATCACCGGCGGCAGGCGCAATGCGCGCAACACCCGCCAATCATGCCCCGTGTCGCGCGCGGCCGTGTCGCGCGCCGCCGTGCCGCCCGCCCCCGTGCCGCCCGCCCCCGTGCCGTCAAGCGCGTCATCCGCAGCCAGTTGCCCCGCCAGCCAGTCCTTTTCACCCGGCGACAGCCACGTCACCCGCGCCGGTTCCTCTGGCAATAGCCACAGCACCAGCACCCCGACGAGCACAGCAGGCAATCCTTCGACCAGGAACAGCCACTGCCACCCTTTCAGCCCACCCGCCCCATTGGCCGCCAGCAACCACACCGAAACCACGCCCATCACCACGCGGGTCAGCGGCCCGGAGATATAAAACCGGCTGATCGCACGTCCCCGCTCTGCGCGCGGAAACCACAGTGACAAATAGAAAATCACCCCCGGAAAAAACCCCGCCTCGGCCAGCCCCAGCAAAAACCGCAGCACATAAAACTGCCACGCGGTGTGCACAAACATCATCGCGGCGGCAATAATGCCCCAACTGATCATGATCCGCGCAATCCAGCGCCGCGCGCCGACACGTTCCAGCAGGATATTCGAAGGCACTTCGAACAGCGCATAAGACAGGAAAAACACACCCCCGCCAATGCCATAAACCGTCGCCGAAAACCCCAGATCGGCATTCATCGTGCTGGCGGCAAAGCTGATGTTCGACCGGTCCATAAACGCGATCATGTACGCCAGCCCCAGCAGGGGAATAATCCGCCACCCCGCCCGCCGCATTACGCCTGCGCCATCAACCTGATCTGCCCCGCTCATCGCATCCCCACGCCTGTTACAGACTGATTGCAAAACTCGCGAAAGAGCGAATTTCGGGTCAGACACTTATCCAGACTATGCCGTGATCTCACGCGAAATGCCAAGCGCCGAACCAACGCTTCAACCGTTATCCTGATCCAGCGAACCAATCACGCCAACCACCGCGCGCGCCACATCGGGATGCCCGGCAAAGCCCAGATGCGTGCACCGCAATGCCACCGCGCGATCACGCTCGCCCGGCCGGCCACACGAACTGCGGGGCGAAACGATCCCGTCACGCGGGCTCCACAGCGCGACCGTGGGCACCGGCGGCTTTGCGCCAAAACAGCGTTCGCCCACCGGTGGCGCATCGACCGCATGTCCGGTGATCGCCTGATACGCGCGCCACGCATTGTTTGCCCGTCGATCGCCCGAAAACGGCGACCCCATCGTGATCACCATCGCCACCGCTGCGGGATGACGATGCGCAATTTCGCGCGCAAACAACCCGCCCAGGCTCCACCCGACCAGCACCAGCGGCGCACCTTCGCGGCGCGCCAGAGTCTCGACACGTTCGCACAATCGGTCAAACCGATCGGCGCTCGGCCCAAAGTTGAACCCCAGGCCCCAATCGGAAACGCGGTGCCCCGCGCTCTCCAGCCCATGGCGCAACCCCTTCATCCGCACCGGATGCGTGCCAAATCCAGGCAACAGCATGACGGGGCGCGACACCCCCAGCGGCGGCAAAACCACCGGATCACGTCGTTCCGCGCGCCCGGCGCGCCACATTTCATAGGGCGTTTTCAATTCACTCAGCAGGCGTGGCCATGCCGGCCCGCGCGCCTCACTCGGCCGCGCCTGAAACGCCAGCCCACCGCGACGCGAAACTTCGCGCTGCCAATCGCGCAGAACGGCGCCCACCCCACGGTCATCAAACCATGCGAGCCGCGGAATCGAAAAGGACAGGCGTTGAGTCATCACCATAAGCTGCTCGTTGTGCGTTCAACCCAAGCTGAACGCTACACATTTCGGTTTGTTTCAAATTGATGTCAAAAACGCGTG
>JAYTHT010000562.1:0-9235 GCA_043732365.1 Novosphingobium sp.
TGCACATCTTTACCGTTGCACCGATCACCGGCAACAGGCCAGGCATCATAAGTGTGGCCAATCTGACATTCAACAATATGTCGGCCGCAGCCATGACGATCGACGGCAAAGCGGGCGCGGGCGTTGCCGGTGGCAACAGCCTGGTCAACATCAGCGGTAATCTGGTGATGAACACCGGTTCCACGCTGGCGATCGAACAATCCATGCCCGGGCCAATGCTGACCCTGGCATTGGGGCAGCGTATCCAGTTGTTCGCATTTCAACCGGGGCATTTCTCGGGATATTTCGGCCAGGTCACGGCCAGCAATTTTGCCAACAACCTGATCTTTGATGTGCCTACCGGGTCGGTAATCGCGCTGGGCAACTATACCCCGGCGCAATTCCAGGCCGCGGTTTCGCAAACGCCCAATGAAGCCGCGCTGATCAATGCGTTGCAAGTGAGCACAGCAGGTGGGGTGCCGCAATATTACGGCGGCAGCTTGCTTACTTCGGTCACCAACGCGTTGGCCACCGGGACATCGGGCGCAGTGAATGCGGCGTTCGAACGCTTTTCGCCCGAAGCGTATACCGGCGTCATGGATCAGATTAAGCAATCGGTACTCGACAACCAGCTTGATCTGTCGAGCTATGACACGCTGAAGGACGGCCTGACTTACGCAATCGGCAACATCAATCGCAACGGCATGGATGGCGCCAATGTGTCGGGGTATGCCAAGAACGTGTTCCGCGATACGGCGATGCAGGCCGGTCTTGCCCACCAGTTCAGCGTGGCCGAAGTCACGCTGGCGTTCGGCCATACCGACGGCAGCTTCCACGGCAATTATCTGCATGCCACCGAGGTGGGCAGCCAGGCGCTGCTCGGCGTATCTGTGCCGATCGGCTTTGGGCAGAAATTGCGGGCGATCGGGCAGCTGACCTATGGCGGGTATAACAGCCATGGCGATCGCGCTGCAGCGACCGGCAACACTTTCTTCGGCGGCCTAAACAGCCACGCGTTCTCGTACACGGTGGGTCTGGCCTATCGCAGCGTGGGTGCGGTGCAGATCGACCTTTCGGCCAAGGCGATCGGGCTGAACGGGCATGTCGAAGGGTTTGCCGAAAGCGCGGGTACCGGCACATCTGCCAATGCGCTCGATCTGCTGACCATCGCACCGATCAACCACCAGGCCTGGGTGGGCCGGTTCAGCGCCGCGCTCGGCACAAGTCTGGCGCGCAACCTGACGGGATATGTGGATGTAACCTACGACCGTGAACTGGGCCGCGAATATACCGCGGTAACTGCCAATGTCTCGGCTGAAGCCGTGCGCTATACGGTTGAAAACCCGGGCTTTGGCCGAAACCGGGCGCTGGCCGGGGTGGGCTTGAAGTACGACATTACCCCGGCGCTGCGCCTCCACCTCGATGCCAAGGCCGGAACCAACAAGGCCTATGATTTCGGCGGTGGGTTGCGGTTGTCATTCTGAACCGGTCTGTAAAACGCTGCGCACGCTTGCTGTCAAAGACGCCGGTCTCTCGATGTCCCAGCACGCGATCATGGCCGGGATGACGATTGAGTTCGATTACAAGGCCGAGGGAAAAGATGCTTCGGAATGGCGTCGCATCATTCCCTATGGGTTGGTGCATGGCTCTCTCAGCTATCTCATCGGCAAACTGACCTTGCCCCTGCCTGACGTCGCCCTTGGCTGATAGGAAAACACACGATGCACATGAAGGGCTTCGATCGGTTCCATTCAACCGAGTAGGAGGAAGGCGAAAGCTACTTCCTCAGTTGCTTGGCGGACGCGGGCTTCGAAGTCACGTATGCTTTTTGGCCTGTTGCGGGACAAGTCTCGTCCATCACGCATATGTGGATGGTAGCGATCGCGGCTTCGACGGTGCGTAGATATTCTCCGATCCCGAGACCGTTGACTGGGACGGTCATTGCTGGGTGCTGTTCGGCGAATACATCGTCGACATTTCCTTGGGGCGCGCTGCCCGGCAGCGCCACTGCAAGCGGGCATTGTCGGACCGCTTTATCTTCGCGTGCGGTGTGCTTCGTAAATCAGCAACTTTGAGGTAAATTTCCCACAACTGCGCCTATGGCTTAACCTCATATTTCGCAGAAATTTTTCGCGAATAGAGCGTCTTATAGCGGCATTCGAGCGGGTAAAGGAATGGCCTCCAGATTCCACCATTGTTCCGTTTTGGGGACCAAATAGCCATCATCGGTGCCGTACTTCTCCCGTCCGTCATTCAGGAAGCGGCCGGGCGGGTGTCAGGGACGAGTTTTGATCTAAAAGGGGCCCAGGCTTATATCAGCGCCCTCTTAGCAACCCGCGCAAAGCCGGTGCGCCGGTTGATAGCTCTGCACCGGATTGCTGGATTAATTGCCGCGCGGTTGCTGCCATTGCCAGGTCGCGTGATCCGGGGCGAGAACGTGCTATTTCCAGAAAGCACCTGACCGTCCGATGTGCTTTCTCTTGCGGAACATGTCGAAATACATCCACATACCAGAGATCGAAAAGAACAGCATCGCCGCGCCGAGCAGCGCGGAAATGACTTTGCCGACCGGGCCGAAATAATTGCCCGAGTGCAGGTCGATGATGAAGTGATAAAGATCAGGGGGGCCGCCGCGTTTTCCGGGAGATCCGTTTTGATCATCTTCACCCGGAGGCGGCCCCTGGAACTTTGGCCCACCGGGCGCTGCGCCGGGCGGCGGGCCTTCGTGGTGTTCGCCACCTGCCAAGCTGACGGCTTGCCCGACCAGACCGGTCGCCGCGACCCATACCAGGAATACACCGGTAAAAATCACCAGCCAGCGATGCCATTTGCGCATTAATCGGTCTCCTTCTTTGACAGCACGGCGCGCACCACCAGCGCGAGCGGCACCGCGAAAAACAAATGGGACATCACGCCGCCAGTAATCACATTGGGATCAAGATAGTTCGGGTGTTCATGACCCGCGATGATGATCGCGCAATGCATCACCACCCACAGCACCACAGCAAAGGGCAGCGCCAGCGCGGTCGCTTCCCAGCCGCGTCGCAGAAACCATGGCCAAATCGCGGCAAACCCGACTCCCCACCCGGCGGCGAAGCCGAAATGGGTCAACGTGCCAAGGACGCTCGCCCATATCCCCAGTTCCTGCTGAACGGCCTTACCAAACATCAACCCGGTGGCATTGGCGGGGATCGCGGCGAGCGGAAGCAGATGCTGAACGCCGGCCCAGACCACGGCTTCATAGACCCAGATGCACGCCCCGCCGACGACACCGCCCGCCAATCCGGCCCGGACATTTGCGCGTGACGGGCGGCCTGTGGTCATGGCCTCGCGCCGACCCAGTCGCTGATCCCGCTCACTGGCGTCGGGGTTACCGCGCGAACGCTGCCGGCGTCGTCCACCGGGCCCGAACCGGTGTATTGCGCGATGGCCGGATAGGCAAAGACCGGGCGGCTGCGCGCGCCAAGCTTGGCGATTTCAGCCTCGTGCGCGCGCATTTCGGCGATCATTTCCGGCGGCGGACCATCGTGGTCACCTGCGGCGTGTGGCGGGCCATTGCGTCCTGCACCGGGAGGGGGTGTCATGGGTTTGGGCGCCACACGATGCGCCACGAACACCGCAGGCACACTGCCGCCCTCCACCCAGGCCCTTAGCCCGAACAGTAGCGGAAACGCGCTCGGTCCGTTGTCGCCGCCGCAATGGCCCATGCTGGGAAGCAGGAACATGCAGTCGAAGCCGTCGCGCGTGGCGATGCCTAACTTTTGACCGACCCGCTCGGAATAATCGATCGTGTTGAGCGGACTGATGTGCGGGTCGGACCAGCCGTGATAGAGGATCAACTTGTCGCCATGGCCGGCACAGGCGTCAAGATCGGGACCATCGGCGTTGTATAGCGTGCGCGCCGGTTCCGCGCTTGCCAGCATGTCCTCGGTAAACGGAAAGCCGGCGATCGTGTAGCTGCGATTGGGCGAAAACAGCAGGTTGTTGATGGTATCGAGCGCCATGCCCTCGCTGCCGATACGCCCGATCTTTTCGCGCGGGACGAACACGCCGATCCATTCGCTTTCGCTACCTGGCTGCAACGGCCCGACTTCGAGCCGTTTGCCCGAGGGGCTGCGCGCGCCGTCGTAAATCGCGCGCACCGTGGCGATCTGCAGCGCGGTCAGGCATTCGCCGGGCCGATAGTCACCGTGGCAGGCCAGCACCGCAGGGTCGAAATGACAGGTGCGCGGATCGATAATCTGGCCATCGACCAGCCCATCCTGCCCGTCGCAGGCGGCCAGCACAGCGGCATGCAGCGGCTTGATGTCGATCGCCGAAAGAATGGCATGGCCATCGGCGCCGCTGTTGACCCTGGCCAGCCAACCATGGCAGAACGGATTTTGCACTGTGAAATTCAGCGCGGGGGCACCGGCGGCAATGCCGTCAAAGTCCTCGAGATATCGCTGCGCTTCGATCAGCGCTTCACGGCCACCATCCGAACAGTCAGAGAAATAGGCATAGCGCTGCGGCCGACCATAAAAGGTCTTGATCAGCGCCTTGGCAGCCAGTGCAGTGACATGGTTGCCGCGATAGGCGAAATCGATGCGCTGATCGGCGTTTGCGCCCCAGCCACCGCCCATGCAGTGATGGCCCATATCGTCGCTGGCCAGCACAATGCCGCCATCGGTCACCGGCGTACAGCCTTCGGCATCATCGAAATGGATTTGCAGATTACCGCACAGCCCGCCGCAACCGGTTTGCAGGAGCCGTTGCGTCCAGCCGGCCAGCGGTAGGCAGACTTCGAAATGGATGTCGTGCGTGATCGTGCGGTGACCTTGCAATAAGGCTTGTCACCCGCGACCACGCTGGCAACTTGCGTGGTCGGGCTGCCGACCGCGCCCGAAACATCGGCCGTCGCAAGACTGGCGCACGATACCACCGGGGACACCGGAGCAAACCCCGCTTCCGGACTGTTCTGGGCCAACGCCGGAACGGAGACGAGCGCACCCAGCAAACCCAAAATCGCAATCAGCAAATGTTTCAGCATGGCTCATCCCGTTTCATGGTTCAGGGCAATCGTCAGGTGGTTGCATTCACTTCGCGTGGCCTTGGATCGCAAACGCCTGTCGCAGAAAGGCGATCACAATCGAAAGGTTGGCAGGCAAATCGAAGGCGCTGTCGGCATGGGCGGCGTCTTCGCGAAACTGCAGCACGGCGCGCCCCGGTGCTGCGGCATTGACCCGATCGGCCAGCATCCGGCTTTGCAAGGGCGGCACAGTGCAATCTGCGGTACCGTGCCGGACCAGCAGCAACGGCGTGGCGGTACTGGCATATATCAGTGGGTTGACACCTAAGGAGACCGAATTCGGGATGGTTTCAGTCGTGGGAACAAAATTACCGTTTGGTGCCGCCATGTCCGTCGTCAAAACATTCGCCATTTCAACCGACGATAATTAGAAGCGGACGCCCGCGCGCACGCCGTAGGTGCGCGGATCGCTGATAATCGCATCGGGATTGTCTAGCGCGCTCAAGGTGATCGCATCTTCTAGGTTCTTGCCGAAGCCCTGGATGAACCAGCGGTCGCCCGGGGCCGTGTAGGTCAGCGTTATATCGGACTTGTGAAAGCTCGTCTGGCGGAATTGCGAGGGCACGCTGATGTCCGACAACGTGTAGCTATCGCTTAGCCGGATGCGCCCGTTCGCCGAGAGCCGACCGCCATTACCCAGCGGATAGGTGTAGGTATAGCCCGCCGCAGCCGTAACGCGAGGCGCGCGATCCAGCCTGCGGTCGCGAAAATCGGGCGGCACGCAGACTTCGGTCACCGGATCGGTGCCTAGCGGACAAAAGCGCGAATAATGCGCGTCTAGAAGATTGATCGAAAGATCGACATGATTGCGGTGGCTCGGCTGCAGCACCAATTCGAGTTCTAGCCCCGTGACCTTCGCCGTCGCCGCGTTGGTGGTGATTTGGCAGGGCGCGCCGCAGACGTTGCTGACCGAAGTGAGCTGCAGCCCCGAATAATCATAATGGAAGACCGCACCGTTGAACCGCACCGCATTGCCTGCGAGCTGGAACTTGAACCCCGCTTCATAGGCGGTCAGCGTCTCAGGATTATAGTAAAGCGCTGATTCGGTGCGCGTGCAGATCGGGCCATTGCCGATTAGGCAACCGTCGTTGAAACCGCCCGCTTTATAGCCGGTCGATACTACGCCATAGATCAGGCCGAGGCTAGGCGCATCGTAATCGATCCCCGCGCGCCACGTTATTTTGCCGTATTCCCGCTGTGCGTTATTGTCTTGCAACTTGTCGCGAATGCCCGAGGCATGATCGGCTACTGTCGAGCCGACGCGCGACTTTAAATCGTGTGAATAGCGAATACCGCCGGTTAGATGTAGACGGCGGGTAAGATCGTAGGTGATCTGACCGAAAGGCGCGTAGGATTCCGAGATTGTGGGATCCTGCGGGAAACCGAACTGCGTGATGTCAGCCGGGAAGCCGAAGTTTTGCGGGTTCTGGATGAAGAAAGCGATGCCCGATTGCTCTCGGAAGTAATATCCGCCCACCTGACCGTGCAGCGGCATACCCTTACCGAAGGCTAGGCGAAGTTCCTGCGAGTTTTGCTTGTAATGTCCTTTAAACGTCCCCGGATTGAGGCCGTCGTTCAGAGACTGAAGCTCGCTCCGCTGGAACTCGCGGTACGATCCGACATAGGTCGCTTCCGCGAAACCAAAATCCCAATTCAGCTCGGCATTCACACCCCAAGTGTAGTTGTGGCGTGCGGTCTGTTGGGCTTCGGGGTTGCTCGTCGTGCGCTGCGTCGTAGAGTCGCTGTTGTAGGGCACTGGATCGAGCGCGTTCGCGTTGGTGAAGAAATTGGTGATCGGAACGAAGTTGGTGATGCGACCTCGGATACTGGAGTAGTCGCCACGAAGCACCAGCGTACCGCGGTCACCGAACTTGAAGAGCGCCGACAGGCGGCTAGAGATGTTATCTTTGTAGGGACTGAGGGTGTAAGGCGATGGATTGCCGAGGATCACGTAACTATCGCGCCGATCATAATTGACCGCGGCACGCACCGCGATCGTGGAGGTGACTGGCAAGTTCACCACTGCGGTGCCCTGGATCGTGTTGAACGAGCCGTATGTTCCCTCCGCAATCGCCTCCAAGTGGTCTTTGGGAAGCGCCGAGATGACGTTGACTACGCCCGCTGTGGTGTTGCGCCCATAGAGCGTGCCCTGAGGACCGCGCAGCACTTCCACCCGGTCCAGATCGAAGAAGGAAACCTCCTGTGCCTGCGGCCGCGCAATGTAGACGCTGTCGAGTAGGAACGCGGCGGACGGATCGCCCTTCTCCGAGTTGTCCGTGCTGGTGACGCCGCGGATCGTGATCTGAAGGCCACCGTTGGCCCGGTCAATTGAAAGATTGGGCACCGCCTCGCCCAAGGTCGTCGGGTTGTTGATCCCACCGTTGCGCAGCGCGTCTGCAGAAAGCGCGGTCAGGGCGATCGGCGTCTTGGAGGCGAGCGACTTTTCGCGCTGCGCGGTGACGATGATTTCGCCGGTACCGGCATCAGCCGGCGGGTTGGCAGCGGGTGACGCAGCCTGCGCCTGCGCCATGGCGGGCATCAGCACGGCCAGCGCCAGCACCGAACTCGCGCTTAAGGCACGCAGGCGCATTGCGTTGTTCGAATTTAGCATGATTCCCCCCTCATCATCTATCCCAGACGGTCCGGTTTTGACCGGCTTGCTTGTGCAATACCGTCGGGCGGCGGCAAATGCGCCTAGACGTAGGTCGAGCCGGTGTGCCTTGCCACAGCGCCGAGTGCGATATGTTCGGCAAAAGCATGGTGACAAAAAGTGGAATCCGGTTTTTGTCAAAGGATCACGCGACAGCAAAAACCAGGAAAAAAGAAATTGGTAAGCGATGATGCGGGTTCTGCTGGTCGATGATCATCCGCTGTTTCGGCAGGCCCCGGCGGCAACAGTCAGCCAGATCGGCGTCGATGTTCAGATCGAACAAAGCGACACGATGGCCACACTGCGCGAACGGCTGGCCGCCGATTCGACTGACGCGCTGGTGCTGCTTGACCTCAACCTGCCCGACAGCGCCGGGATCGGGGGGTTGCTGGCGATCAAGGCGCATTATCCGAACCTTGCCGTGGCGATCGTATCGGCCATGGACGACGCCGAAACCGTGGCGACCCCGCAGGTCTGTGGCGCGGCGGGTTTCATCTCCAAGGCAGCCGGGATCGAACAGCTGTCAGCCGCGGTGCTCGCGCTGATCGGCGGAGAGACGTGGTTTTCCGAGGCCGATCATCGCGAGGCCCGCAACGGGCTGACGCACACGCAGGCGCGCATCCTCGATGGCGTGCACCGGGGATTGATGAACAAACAGATCGCGTTTGAACTCGGCCTGTCCGAAGCGACGGTCAAATACCACCTGACCGGCCTGTTCCGCAAAATGGGTCTTGTCAGACTAAAATTGCCGCCGTGGCGGCGTGCTGGTAAAACGGAACAATGAGCAAAGTTGCCAACCCGTTGCGCTGTTTCAACTCGTCGCCCGAGGTGATCCGCATGGCAGAGATGCTGTATGTCCGGTACCCGCTGTCGCTGCGGAGCGTCGAGGATATATTGTCCGAACGCAGCATCGACATTTGCCACGAGACGGTGCGCTTTTGGTGGAACAGGTTCGGGCCAATGTTCGCGGCTGAGATCCGCCGGCATCGTGTGAACCGCATGCGGGGCTTTCGTCATTGGCGCTGGCACCTTGACGAGGTGTTCGTGAACATCAATGGCGAGCGACATTATCTGTAGCGAGCCGTTGATCACGAGGGCGAGATCCTGGAGTCTTGCGTGGCTAAAAAACGGGATAAATCTGCGGCTTTGCGATTTTTGCAGAAGGCACTGAAGCGGCATGGCCGGGCTGAGACCATCGTTACCGATTGGCTGCGATCCTACCCGGCAGCGATGCGGAAACTCGGTAATCTCGACCGCTGCGAAATGGGTCGCTGGCTGAACAATCGGGCTGGAAATTCTCACCTGCCATTCCGACGACGAGAGCGGGCGATGCTCCGATTTCGTCGCACGGCAACGTTGCAAAAATTCGTTTCCGTCCATGCCTCGTTTCACAACCACTTCAACTCGGAACGCCATCTCGTCGATCGTGAAACTTGCAAAATCCGACGCTCGGCTGCGCTGGCCGAGTGGCAATCGCTTGCGGCCTGAGTTTGGCCACTTTCGGCCCTCGTGCGCCAAACGGAGACGAGTTGCGATTA
>JAYTHT010000563.1:0-24716 GCA_043732365.1 Novosphingobium sp.
GTTTCCGTCCACGCTTCGTTTTACAACCATTTCAACTCGGAACGCCATCTCGTCGATCGTGAAACTTGCAAGATCCGACACTCGGCTGCGCTGGCCGAGTGGCAGTCGCTTGCCGCCTGAGGCTAGCCACTTTCGGCCCTTGTGCGCCAAACGGAGACGATTTGCGATTAGACTGACAGCACCAACCGCGCAATTGTTCTAACATTGCATAGACGGCAGGCGTGTGTGGCTCGTCAGCCGCAATGTTATAGAGGCCAAAATAGAAAAACTGGCGGCGCTCAGCGCCAGAATAACGGCAAGTGCAGCCACAAAGGGCCGGCTGGCAGGTGCCGTCTCAGATTACTCTGATCCATGCGAAAATTCCCTGCTCACTTTACTCATCAGAACCACGTTCTAACGCCGGCTACAAAGCTCGTCGTTTGTGGCTTTTTGCCTTCTGCACGCGTAAAGTCTGCTGTTCGTCCCGTCTGCGCCAGATAGGAAACGCCGATATAGGGGGCGAACTGCCGCCTAACCTCATAACGAAGCCGCAGACCCAGTTCGGCATCGGTCAAACCGGCACCAAGGCGGTTTTCCGGAACATCCTGCGCCGATAGATTGAACTCGACCCGTGGCTGTAAAATCAGCCGCTGAGTGATGCGTTGGTCATAATAACCCTCAAGCCGGCCCAGAAGGTCGCCTTTGGTACTGAGAAACAGTGCGCCTCCAACCTCGAGCATGTAGGGCGCCAATCCTTGGAAACCGATCGTGGCATAATTGCGGGTGGGCGAAGGGCGGAAGTCATGGCGGATACCGGCTTGCAGATTGAAATAAGGGCCGATGGCATGGCTGTAGAGCGCCTGCACCTCGGCGCTCTCTACGCCGCCGCGGATTGCGCCTTCGCCTTCACTTTTTAACCACAAGCGGTTGATGTCGCCGCCGAACCAGGCCTCTCCATCCCAGCGATAGCCGTCGTGTCCCTGACGCGCCTGATATTCCGCCAGATTGAACGTCATTTGGTAGAATGGCTTGCCGCCCAATTCCGACATCATTTCGCGCCGTGCCTTCGCCATATCAGCGGGTGCAAACTGGTGATCGGCATAGTGGTCCGCCGGTGGCGCGGGTGCCGGCGCATTTCCGGCCGGAAATGCAGTGCCGGTTTGTTGCACTCGGGGCATCTTCATGCCGGGCATTCCTGTCATGTCCTGGCCGCCATGCTGACCGGTTGACGTATTTATACCGGACATCGACTGCATGTCTGGGCCCGCGTCCTGCGCCTGCTTTGGGACGCTACCGGACATATCCACCCCCGGCATAGCCGTATGGTCCATGCCGGTCATGCCTGCCATCGGTGCGGTTGAGACTTTTGCCGGCGCCTTGCGCTTTGCAGCCGATGGCCTGGCCTTGGCCGGCTGCTTGCTCCTTGCGGCCCGCTTTACCGGAGCTTTCCTTTTCGCCGGCATCGGCATCATCATGCCCGGCATGTTCATGCCCTGCATCGGCTGTGCTATGACCGGGCTCGTCATCGTGAGCATCGTGGTTGCCGCGAGCACGGAAGTGAGGCGCATCATGCGGCGTCTCCCCGCGGGCGGACGCTTACGGTTCGCATCATGCCTGCATTCATGTGGTAAAGAAGATGGCAGTGGAACGCCCAGTCGCCGACAGCATTAGCGGTGAAATCCCACGTCACCTTGCCGCCCGGCTGGACGATAACAGTGTGCTTGCGCGGCGCATGGTCGCCGTGCCCCGTCACCAACTCGAAAAAATGGCCGTGAATATGAATCGGGTGCCCCATCATGCTGTCATTGATGAGGTTGATCCGGACGCGCTCGCCCTCGGTGAAGGGGATCGGCTCCATCATGTCGGACATTTTTACGCCGTCGAACGACCACATGAAACGCTCCATATTTCCGGTCAGGTGAATATCGAGACTTCGGCTGGGTGCACGCACATCGGGATTGCGATCAAGCGCCATCAAATCCCGATAGACCAGCGTCTTGTGTCCAACGTCTTTCAGCCCTTGGCCAGGCTCGCCGGTACGGTCCATCGGCATGGGCGAAATCGTCTGGACGCCCGGTCCCTTCTTGACCTGAGGCGCTTTTGAGAAGTCGCGCATCTTCATGGATCCCATGTCCATTGCGCCTGTCCCGCCTTGCGAGCCATTCATCGGGCCATGGCTCATGCCAGTCATTGCGCTGCCGCCCATTGCCATAGCCGCAGGGTCCATCCCCGGCATTGCGCCACCGCCCTGCGTCATGCCGCTCATTGTTCCTGCACCCATGCTGGCCCCAGCTGTAGTGAGTTTGGCGGAAGGGTTTTTCTCGGCGGTGGAATCGGGACCGCGCTTGTCGGGCATGTTGTCCATGCCGCCCATCGACGACATGTCCATGCCCATTTCTTTCATCGTCGCGAGTGGGCGTGCGCGGAGCGCGGGAACCTCTGCCGACATCCCTGCGCGTGGAGCGAGCGTGGCACGTGCCAAGCCCGATCGATCGACCGCCTCGCCAACCAAGGTATAAGCGCGATCATCGGACGGGGTGACGATAGCATCATAGGTCTCGGCCACGCCGATCTGGAACTCGTCCACCTCTACCGGCATGACATTTTGCCCGTCGGCTTGAACGATGGTGAGCCGCAGCCCGGGAATGCGAACGTTGAACGTCGTCATTGACGATGCGTTGATAACGCGCAGGCGTACTCGCTGGCCTGGGGTGAACAGAGCCGTCCAGTTGTCACCTGGGCCATGGCCGTTGACGAGATAGGTATAGGCAGGACCCGTCGCGTCGGAAATATCCGTGGGGTCCATCCGCATCTTGCCCCAGTCCATTCGGTCTTTTAACCGCTGATCCTTACCGGAAAGCAGTCCGGCGAGTGTTTGTTGCTGATAGTTGAAGTGCCCGGGATCGACCTTCATGTCGCGGAAGATCGCCTCGGGGCTGATCTGGCTATGATCGGACAGCACGATGACATGCTCGCGATCGGACTGCACCGGATCGGCTCCAGCAGGGTCGATGACGATCGGCCCATAGTGGCCAAACTGTTCCTGCAGTCCTGAGTGGCTATGATACCAATAGGTACCATTCTGCAGAATCGGGAATTCGTAAACGAACGTGGATCGCGCCTTGATGCCCGGAAACGAGATGCCGGGAACGCCATCGAACTGCGGCGGCACGAGCAGGCCATGCCAATGGATCGAGCTGTCTTCTTCGAGGTCGTTGATAACGTGGAGGCGTACATTCTGCCCCTCGTGTAACCGGATCAGCGGCGCGGGCACGGTGCCGTTGATACCGATCGCCCGGGATGCCCGACCATCAATCATCATCGTCTGACGCGCAATCCGAAGCGTTATATCATTGCCGGTCACGGTTGGCAGCGGAGTGATCAGCCCGGTCGAATTCGTTTGCGCCCAAGCCGGCATGGACGCCGATAACATGAGTCCACCGCCGGCCAAGGCGGCTCCACGCAGCATCTGACGACGGTCGATTATGCGGCTCATACGGTCCTCATGGCTTTCGAACGGGATTATTCCCTAAATCTTGATACGCGGTGCGCTGCGCTACCCCTCAACCTGCGGCCAATATCTCCAGCAATTTTGCGCGTGCCCGGTAGATCCGGGTCTCAACGGCTTTTTCGCTGATTGACAGGATGGCAGCTGTTTCTACCTGGCTCAGACCATCGATCGTCCGCAACACGAGGAATTCCTTCAACGAGACGGGCAAGCTGGCGATGGCCTTCGTTACGCGTTCCAGTTCCTGCCGGTCACTGGCTACATTATCGGCACCCACCTGATCGTCGGCCACGGCTTCCGCCTCTGCGCCAATCGGATTAGCAAATGACAGGAAACGGCGCACCCTCCGCTTCCTGGCCCAATCCCGGCATTTGTTGAGCGCAATTACACAGAGCCATGCCCGCATGGAACGGGTGCCGTCATAGCGGGGGATTGCCCGGTGAGCAGCGACAAACGTCTCCTGCAGCAGATCGAGCCCATCGTCGGACCCGTCGACGCAGGCTCGGATTATCCGGAAAATCGACTGGCGATGGCAACGCATGATCTCGGCAAAGGCAGCATGCCGACCTGCAATACTGAACGTCGCCAGCTCCTGCTCGGATAGCGTAGTCCAGTCGAGGCTCACCCGCCCGATCTCAAGGGGCATCGTCGGTGAGCTCCTTCACCACCGCCTGGTCGAACGGCGCGGTCTGGTCGGGCCGGAGAAGCTGTCGCATGGCAAATATATGCGCGGGCGTTGCCTTTTGCAGATCGCCCATAACAGCATGGCTCTGATCCATGGCGGCGGTGACAGCCGGCCCGTTGCCGTGCTCGACTTCGATCGCGTCTGCCAATTGCGCGTTGTTGGCGCGCAGCTCAAGCTCATAAACGCGCCGTTGCACCGCGAAGCGTTGTTCCGGAAATTGCAAGCGCGCCTGCTGATACGGGGCGAGCGCCAGTTTGTGATGTAGAACTTCGTGCAACTCTGCGCCGGGCTGTGCCGGAGCAGGGAGCAGCGTACGGCTGACAAATACGCCGCCAATCGCTGCAATGAAGCACGCAATCACACACAATCCCAGGCGAATACTAACGTTCATGGCTTGCCTGCAAGCAAGCTCGATGGCGCGAGTGGTGAAAGCAGCCTCAACGGGTAAAATACTCACATGGCGTGGCCATCGTTTGTCGCAAATTTCATGCGCAAGAAGAGCTTAAATCCTCCAGGATCAGAGCCATAATCGGGCTTGAATGCTAAAGGTACGAAATCCCTGGTGTATGAGCCGCCGACGCGTAACGAAAGGCCATGCTGTTCAAGCAGGGTCCGCTCGTATCCAAGAGTAAATGCCTTCACCCATTTGGGATCGGGAGGACTGCCAATCGTCGCGATGTCAAGTTGCTCAGGCGTGATCTGCAAGATTTCGGCCCTGCCAAAAAATGCGTTCAGTCCTCGCTGATAGACTGCTTCGGCAAGAAGGCTGGTTTGCGAGAGGCTATTACCATCTCGCCCTCTTGCCCAGACGAGTGAAGATCGCAGCGTGCCCTGTCCGATCTGGTGCGACGTTGCCAGCCACGCCGATATAAATTGGCTATGTTTTTTAACGCCTGCATCATCCGGCGAAAGCACGTCACCGTAAGACGCTCCGACTTTGACGTGATCGTCAATGTCCTGGGTGAGGCGGAAGCCGAAGGAATCCGGACTGTGCAGCGGCAGCGGCCAGGTAACGCTCTTCCCGCTGAACGCAGTCGCCTCAACGGTGGTCTGTGCGAAATGATATGCGATACCCAGCACCGTCGAAGCGTCATGGAATCCATCCTGCAACCCGTGGCCGAGCGGCGCATCGGGATTTCCCTCTGCGGACAGTCGATGCATGAACGGGACGGGCCCAATCGCAGCCGCGCCGCGAGGGGCAAACAGAAAAGTCAGTTGCTGGTCGCCGCCTGAACCAATTGAAATAACATCCCTGAACTCAAGTGCCATGATCGTGTCATGGGCATGCATGTTGTCGATATTTTCGGTTTGCAGGAGTTGTGGCGTCCCTTTGTCGCCGACCGTCAATTGCTCGGGCGACGCCATTACGCTCACACTCAGGTGATTCCTTGGCGTCAGGTCGTGGTTGTACATCAGCATCCAACTGCCGGGTCCAGTCAGGCGTGACTGGCCGCGCCGCCCAGTCGTGCGGGAATAAACCGCGAATTGATTGATCTGGAGCATGAAGGGCGATTTTGGCTTTTCCCCATCGGCCATGTCCATGCCCGCACTGGAAGTGGGTTGACGATTTGCAATGGGCGGGGTTGGCATAGCTGCAGTGCCTGCGTCGGGAGCCGTTGCCGAGCCCTGATCGGGCAGCGGCCCGCTGGCAGCGGTTCCCGGAACTGCTTTCCCATTGAGCATGCACATGTGCATATCTGGATTCCAGCGTTCGCTCGGCGAACACTTCGACTGAGCGGCGTTGGTAGCGGTGCTGAACAGAATCATTGCTGCGACATGACCAAAAGTCACAGTGCTCACAAGAAGCCCCCTTGGCACCGCCGCAATAGGCGTCAGAATCAGGGTCTCTTGCATTTAGAATTCTCAATTATCAGAAAACCTGACAGTGAATAAAAACCTCGCATTCGGCATGATAATTTGAAATCAAAAACGCGCATAACGGTGTAATGTTCCATGGCTGCACGCAAAGGCCGTAGAAGGCTGTTAGTGTCTGACCCAAAACTCGTCCCCAGAAAAAGTTGGGTGATGTCAGTCCACATGTGGCTCTCCGTCAAAGTTTCGCAACTCCGACTGAATCACATGCCACTGATATCACACAACCTTTTCTGGGGACAAGTTTCGGGTTAAGCACTCAGAGTTCCTTATCAACAAAGCGCAACCCGTCAGCTTTGAGCCGAGTCGCGTGACGCAATCATGCCGCAGCGCCAGCCCGAATGGCCTTTTGCCACGCGATTTCCATCAGTTGGGGCAGCACGGCTACGCGGTCTTGCGCCTGGACGGACGAAGCGGTGCCACGGATCACGCGGCCTTTGATGCCGTGGAAAATGGCGGCGAGGCGGAAAAAGTTGAACGCGATGTAAAAATCATAGCCGGGCATCGATTTTCGACCGGTTCGCGCGCAGTAGGCCGCCAGGTACTCCGCTTCATCCGGGATACCGAGCGCGGCAATATCGGCCCTGGCAAGACCCGCAACGATCGTGGGCGGCATGCGATACATCATCGCGTTATACGCAAAATCCGCGCCGGGATGGCCGAGCGTGGATAGCTCCCAATCGAGCACCGCCAGAACGCGCGGCTCGGTCGGGTGAAAGATCATGTTGTCGATGCGGAAATCGCCATGAATGACGCTGGTGGCATCGTCATCCGTTGGAATATGGGATGGCAGCCAGGCGATCAGCCGATCCATATTGGGATCGCGGCCTGCATCGGCATCATCCAGATATTGCTGCGACCAGCGGCTGATCTGGCGTTCGAAATAATTGCCTGGCCGGCCATAGTCGCCAAGGCCGACGGCCGCGTAATCGACGCTGTGCAATTGCGCCATGGCGGCATTCATCGCGTCGAAGATCGCGGCGCGTTCGGTATTGGACACACCGGGGACCGTCGCGTCCCAGAAAATGCGTCCTTCGACCATGTCCATGATATAGAACCAGCTGCCGATCACAGTGTCGTCGGTACACAGGGCGTAGACATGGGCGACGGGGAACTGCGCCTGTTCAAGGCCGACCAGCACTTTGGCCTCCCGCTCCACGGCATGGGCGCCTTTCAGCAGATTGCCCGGCGGTTTGCGGCGCAGCACATAGGTTTTGCCCGGCGTGATCAACTGGTACGTCGGGTTCGACTGACCGCCCTTGAATTGGGTGACTTTTAGCGGCCCGGCATAACCGGCGACATGGGCGTGCATCCACGCGTCGAGTGCTGCTTCGTCAAAGGCAAAGCCTTCGCGGACCGCAGTGGTGCCCACATTGGTATCGGCGTCGTGGCTCACGCCGCGTGGCCTTTCAGGAAATCGCGCTTCACTTTCTTGGCCAGGCTCCATTTGTGCACTTCGGTGGGGCCATCATAAATCCGGAACGCGCGGATTTCGCGAAAGATCTGTTCGACCACGGTGTCGCCCGACACGCCCGTGCCGCCCATGACCTGAACGCAACGGTCGGCAACGCGCATCAGCGCTTCGCTGACCGCGACTTTCGCCATCGAACTTTCCACAGTGCCCAGCGACCCGGTATCGAGTACGCCAGCGCACCAGTCGATCATCAGTTCGCACTGTTTTAGATCGATCAGATTGTCCGCCAGCATGAACCCCACGCCTTCATGATCGATCAGCAATTTGCCGAATGCCTGGCGTTTGCAGGCATAAGCGGTGGCGATTTCATGCGCGCGGATGCACGCGCCCAGCCAGCGCATGCAATGCGACAGCCGCGCGGGACTGAGCCGGATCTGCGCATATTTGAACCCTTCGCCGCTGGTGCCGAGCATCTGGTCGGCTGGCACGCGCAGATTGTCGATCGTGATAACCGCGTGACCCCCGGGCATCGAGCTGTCGATGGTGTCGAGCACGCGATCGACCCGGATCGCAGGATCGGGCAGATCGACCACGAACATGCACGCGCCTTGCTCTGACTTGGCCATGATAATACCGACTTTGGCCCCTTGCACGCCGGTGATGAACGTTTTTCTGCCGTTGATCAGCCAGTGGTTACCATCCTGAACACAGGTGGTCTGCATCATCGACGGATCGGATCCCGCGCCGCCGTCCGGTTCGGTCATGAAAAACGCCGAACGCGCGTCGCCCGCGATCAGTGGCGCCAGAAAGCGGTGCTTAAGATCGTCGGAACCGACTTTGCCCAGCAGATACATATTGCCTTCGTCAGGCGCCATGGTGTTGACCGCCAGCGGGCCGAGCGGGGACAACCCCGACACGGTCAGCACGATCGCGGTTTCGCGCTGGGTCAGATGGCCCCCGTCAGGTAACACATGCGGCGTCAGCACACCTGCCGCGCGGGCCTTTGCGCGCATCTCTTTGACCAGCTCGTCGGGCGGACCATGGCCATGCACTGCGATGCGCGGATCGCGTTCATACGGGATGATGATGTCGCGCACGAAAGCTTCGACGCGGTCGGCAATGTCCTGGGCACGCTGGGTCATCATGGGGTCCTTGAAATGTAAGAATAGGGCGTGCTGACCAGATGGCCACCATCAACCTCGATCACTGATCCGGTCATATAGGTCGACAGATCCAATGCCAGCAGCAGCAGGGCCATCGAGATCGTAAAGCGCGCCGAGCCGCTGAACTGCCGCCAGCGCGCGAATTGCAGTGCCTATGTTCAGGTGTTGGGGATATATCGGCCTAGGTGACGCCCGGCGATGTTGCCAAAGGTCATTCCCGGACCCAATGTTCCGCCCGCGCCGCCATAGGCTTCGCCCAGCGCGCCGGCCTTCATCATGTAAGACGGGACCGGCGATCCCGGTACCGAATTGAACGTCGGATATTTGTTCCGGTAACGGTGGTCAATAATCAACCAATAGGGCAGGTTGGCATAAGCATGATGCCGGGCGTCAAACGCGTGAAGCGCCTTGCCCATCGCGTTGTAATTGTCGGCTTTGTTGACAAAACGCTTGCCCGCGATGTTGACCAGGATGGCGCCGGGGCGGGCGCGTTCGTCCGAACCGAGCATGTAACTGGGCTTGGCGGCGCGGTGCGGCTGCTTGAATTCCAGCACGTTCTGCATCCAGAATGCGTTTTGCATATTGCCCAGTTGCGCCCCGGCCTCGATCGCTATCAACAGTCCATCGCTTTTGTTTTCGGGAACGCTGACCGGGTCGGTCAGCGCTCCGCGCAAAAAAGTTTTGACCAGGGTCTCGTTCCATTTAAAGCCGCCGGTGGCAATGACCACGCCGCGCCGGGCCCGCACGCGAAAATCGCGACCACTGGCGTCCTGCGCGATCACGCCAATGACGCGCGCCCCATCTTTGGCATCGTCCTTGTTCAATTTGCGCGCGCGTTTTTCGAATCCGACGGGGATATTGCGATCGAGTATGGTCAGGAATAGCGACCCGGCCAGCGCCTGGCCCAGTCCCCAGTAATCCTGCGCTTCACGCGTCGCGAGCGCAGCTTTGTTGAGAGACGCGGTTACGGGCTCCGTCAGGCTGCCGCGCAACGGATAGGCCATCTTGCTGGGGTTGACCCGAGCGGCCCATTTCCCCAGCCAGTCGAACGAAAATGCTTCGTTGTCGAGCGATCGCCCGCCATTGGGTTTGGCGCCGGGCATATAGGGCTGATAATCGGGGAAATCGGCAAACACGTGAAAGCGGACAGGCGTTTTTTCCGAAAAATACCGCAGCATTTCCGGGCCGCTGGCCATGAGCGCGCCCAGTGTATCGGGATCGAGTTTGCCCGGGGCAAGCGCATCGAGACAAGCGACGATGTCGTCATCGGATTCCTCGATGCCTGCGTCGCGCTGATAATGATTGCCCGAAATCCCCAACATCCCGCCCGACACCGCGGTGGTCCCGCCGACCATCCCGCTTTTTTTCAGAATAACCACGTCCCTGGCCCCGAAATCATACGCCGCGATCGCCGCCGTCATCGCCGCGCCGCCAGAGCCCAGGACAACGACGTCCGCCTCCCTGTCCCATTTGACATCTTCAGTCATCGTCCATCTCCGTCGGTACCCCGGTGTTGCCGGGGGGCCCGGCCAATATCATGCGCCCCGCATCCGGGATGTCAGAGTGCAGCCCGCTTTGCCGCGACGGCCGCCACGATGGTTGCCGGATCAAAGTAATACGGCTTGATCTCGCAGACTTTGCCATCGCGAAACCGGAACAGTTCGCACAATTCGGCCGGCGCCAGCGCCGGATCGGCAAAGCGGAACGACAGCAGGCAGATCGCCTGGCCCTTGCCCGCCAAAGTTTCGACGCGGTCGAGTGCGGCAACGTCCATCATGCCCATCACGCGTATGAACAGATCGCGCAGCGCATGTTTGCCGCGATAGATCCCCGCCATCGGCAAGCCATCGGCCTCGGTCACAAAGAAATCATCGGTCAGCATCGCGGCGGCGCGATCCCAGTCGCCCGTGCCGGTCGCGGCATACAGATCGTCGACACACTGCACCATCTGGTCGGGGGTCATGGCATGCATCCTCCTGTTGTTTGCCTGCACTCTTCCCCTCTTTCCGGCGTCGCGCAAACCTAGCGAAATGGTCAGCCATCGCCCGGCGTCCGGTGCGCTAGACAGAAGGTATGGGAGATATACGTCAGATCGTGCTCGTGCGGCGTCCAGTGGGCGCGCCTGTTGCCAGCGACTTTTCGCTACGGCTTGCGCCGATGCCGGTGCCGGGCGCGGGGGAATTCCTCGTGAAAATGCGCGTGGGATCCTGCGACCCGGCGATTCGCGGGTTTCTGGATGATCGGCCCAGCTATCTGCCACCGGTGGCGCTGGGCGCGCCGATCAATGGCATGTCGTTGGGCGAAGTTGTTGTGTCCAACAATCCGCAATGGCCGGTGGGCACATTGCTGCGCGCATTTGCCACATGGTCGGACCACTTTGTGATCGGCGGTGACGCGCTGGGACTGGAACGCGTCGATGCCACGCCCGATGTTCCGCTGCATCATTACATGGGCGCACTGGGGCCGGTCGGGCTGACCGCGTGGGTTGGCTTATTCGAAGTGGGCAAGGCCGTGAGTGGCGAGACTGTCGTGGTCAGCGCGGCGGCGGGTGCCACCGGCAGCACGGTGGTCCAATTGGCAAAGGCGGCGGGTTGCCGGGTCATCGGACTGGCCGGCGGGCCGGACAAGGCCGCGGTGGTGCGCCAATTGGGCGCAGATGTGGCGATCGATTACAAGGCAGTACCTGATCTGGCGCAGGCGGTTCATGATGCCGCGCCCGATGGTGTCGACGTCTATTTTGACAATGTCGGCGGGGCAACGCTCGATGCGATCCTGCCGCTGATGCGGCTGCATGGGCGTATACCGGTGTGCGGCATGGTGTCGCAATACAACGACGCCGACCATCCGGCGGGATTGCGCAATCTGTGGCAAGTTGTGGTCAACCGGCTGACGGTGCGCGGTTTTATCACTTATGATCACATGGATGTGTTGGCGCAGGCGCAGGCCGTGCTGGACCGGTTGATGGGAGAGGGCAAGATGATACCGCTGGAAAATCTGCGCACCGGTTTTGAAAAATTGCCCGAGGCGTTCATCGACCTGATGCACGGGCGCACTATCGGCAAAACGCTGGTGCTGGTCTGATGGCACGGCTGACCGGCAAGATCGCATTTGTCACCGGCGGCGGATCGGGGCTGGGCGCGGCCATCGCGCGGGCCTTTGTCGCCGAGGGTGGATCCGTCGTAATAGCCGACATCGATCGCGCCAGTGGCCAGGCGCTGGCGGATGAATTGGGCGGAAGCGCGCGGTTTGTGGCGCTGGACGTGACCGATGAAGCGCAGTGGCTGGCCGCTTATGCCACATGCAATCGCATCGACGTGCTGGTCAACAACGCCGGGATCACCACTTTGGGGTCGATCGAGGACGTGACGCTCGAACAGTTCCGGCACGAACTGGATATCGATGTGCTGGGCGTGTTCATGGGCACCAAACACGTGCTGCCGTTGATGAAAGCGGATGGCGGATCGATCATCAACATGTCGTCGCTGTCGGGCGTGCGCGCTGCTGGCAATCTGGTGGCGTACAATGCGGCCAAAGCGGCGGTGACGCTGATGACCAAGTCGTGTGCACTGCATTTTGCGGAGCGGGGGTATCCGATCCGCTGCAATTCGATCCATCCGGGCGCGATCCACACCCCGATCATCGACAAGGTTCTGGCGCAATCGGATGATCCCGACGCGCTGTATGCCAGCTTTGTCGCGGTGCATCCGGTCGGACGACTGGGCCGACCCGAAGAGATCGCGGCAATCGCGGTCTATCTTGCCAGCGACGATGCCGCCTTTACCACGGGCGCCGAATTCCGCATTGACGGCGGCGCGTCGATTTGAGCGCGTCATCCCCGTCGTAAGGCCGAAAACGTGAGTGAAACCTGGCATACCATCATCCCGGAAAGCGAATTTCCCGAAGCCGGCAAGCTGTCGACCAAAGTGGCGGGCTGGTATATCCTGATCGCCAAAGCGGATGACGGATACCACGCGGTCAACGACCGTTGTACGCACCAGGCCGCGCTACTGTCGGGCGGACGCATCCGGCGCGGCGCGGTGATGTGCCCGCTGCACGGCGCGCGGTTTGAACTGGCCAGTGGCAAATGCATTGGCGGCGCATATCGCGATTTGCGTACGTTTGCGTTGCGCATCGAAAATGGCGCGATCGCGGCGCTGGTGCCCGATGCGCCGCCCGGGATGGATGAGTTGCCGGTCATCACCTGACTTAACCCACAGGTTCGCAACCGCGAGGTGCGCGATACAATCCCGGCAAGACGATATAACGGGAGAGTTTCAATGCCTTTTACCGGCCCTGCCGAAGACCGGCTTGCCATTCGTGAACTGCTGGAAACCTATGCCGATGCAGTGACCCGTCTCGATGCCGATGGCTGGGCCGCGACTTGGGCGCAGGACGGCGAATGGGCCCTGCCCGACTATCCCGAAATCGGCACGACGGTGGGCAGGCCCGCGATCAGGGCGATGTGGATCGAGGCGATGAAGGTCTATCCCGGGATCATGTTCGAAGCCTGGCCGGGCGCGATCGAAGTGACCGGGGACCGCGCCACGGTGCGCAGTTATACCGCCGAAGTCTATGACCAGGGCGCCATGACCATGCGCGATCGCGGGGTTTACGAGGATACTTGCGTAAAGATCGACGGGAGCTGGTTTTTCCAGACGCGTTCGTTTCGCAATATCCATCGTCAGCACGGACCAAAGGGCTGCTGACCGATGCCGATCATCCGCCACCGCGCGCCGATCCAGTGCCTGGTCGCCGTGCGCGGTCATCCGTTTGATCGCACCGCATTCGACGCGGTGTTTCAGGCGATGGAAGGCATTTCGGCGATCATGGTCGATCAGCCCGCCGCAGCGCGGCTGATGAACCCCGACGGCATGCGCGGGTACGATGCGCTGGTGCTGTATGATATGCCCGGGCTCGATTTTGAGGCGCCATCGGGCGTACCGCTGTATCTCGAACCCGATCCGGCGTTGCAGGCGGGATTGCGCGCCTTGCTGGAACAGGGCACCGGCATGGTCGCGCTGCACCATGCGCTGGCGGGCTGGCCGACGTGGGGCCAGTATCACGAATGGCTGGGCGGACAGTTTCTGTATCATCCGGGCGCAGTGCGCGGGGTTGACGCGCCCGGCAGTGGATATTGCCACGACGTCACGCATCAGGCGCGCGTAGTGGCGGACCATCCGGTCACCAGAGGCCTGCCGCTGCAGTTCACGCTGACCGACGAATTGTACCTGACGCAAGTGTTCGAAAACAGCGTGACCCCGCTGTTGCGGTCGGACGCCGCGTTTGACCGCGACCATTTCTGGTCGGCGGATCTTGCTGTGCAGGGCCGCTTGTATGACCGCGATGGATGGGACCATCCGCCGGGGTCCGACCTGATCGGCTGGGCCAAACAGGCGGAAAATGCTCGGCTGGTCTATTTGCAGCCAGGCGACGGGCCCGCGACGTATAACAGCCCGCATTACCGGCGGCTGGTCGAAAACGCCATCCGCTGGGTCGTGGACAAGAGCTAAGGCTAAGTTGTCGCCAAAAGGTGAGTCAGCTGGCGGTCATGCCGCCATCGACAACGAATTCGGCGCCGGTGATGTACTTGGCCTCGTCCGAAGCGAGGAACAGGTTCATGTTGGCGATGTCTGCCGGTTCGCCCATGAAACCCATCGGGATCAGCGCCAGGGTGGCATCATAATTGGCGGCGTTGTCCTCGGCCGCGACGCCCTGCATGTTGGTCGCGATCATTCCCGGATGGACCGAATTCACGCGAATCCGGTCCCGCGCACATTCGACTGCGACCGACTTTGAAAACAGCCGCACGCCGCCTTTTGCAGCCGCATAAGCGCTGCACGCGGGCACCCCGACCAGACCGACGGTCGACGAGATGTTGATGATCGATCCGCCTTCGCCAATTTTGCGCATTAGCGCTACCGCGCGGCGTGTGCCGTGAAACACACTGTCGAGATTGACGCTGTTCTGAAGTTGCCAATCGGCTGTGGTCATCGCTGAGATCAAGCGAAGGACCGCGATGCCGGCGTTGTTGACCAGCACGTCCAGCCGGCCATCTTCGGCCTCGATGGCGGCAAATACCGCATCCCAGTCGGCCTCACTGGTGACATCGTGGTGCAGCGCGGTTGCCTGGCCGCCTGTCGCGCGGATGCTGGCGGCAACGCTTTGCGCGCCCGCATTGTCACGATCGGTCAGCCACACTTTTGCGCCTTCTTCGGCAAAGCGTATCGCCGTCGCACTGCCCAGCCCGGGCACCGAAGCCCCGCCGGTTATCAGTGCCACTTTGCCGGACAGACGTGCCATTTTGCGGTTCCTGTTCAAAAAAAGAGGGCGAGGCTGGGACCCGGCCCCCTTTTCAGGGGAGTTCCAGGTAGGAAGGATCAGAACTTCACGCCGATGGTGCCGCCATATGTGCGCGGTTCGATCGCCGAGCCAAATGTCCACAGGCCGGCCACGGTGAATGCCGCCGTGGTGGTGTGAATATTGGCCAGATTACGCCCGAAAAAGCGGACATAGGCATCGGCGCCCGCCATTTTGAAATCGACGGTCAGGCTGGCATCGACTAGATTCTGCGTAATCGTGCGCACGCGCAGATCGTTGCCATCGACCGTGATGGGCCCGTTGGTAAGGTCACCGGACAAGCTGCCGGCTGAAATCTGTTCGTCATACGGGCTGATATGACGAATACCGGCGGTGCCCACAACTTTGCCGAACGCAGTCGGCACGGTATAATCACCGCTGAATGACGCCGAGAATTTCGGCGCATAAATCAGATTGTTGGCGGAATAATTGTAATTCACGATCTGCCCGCTGACCGGCGATACACCCCCGACGATATAATTGCGGAAATGCGATTCCATATACGCGGCGGTGGCGGTCAGTTTCAGGCCCTCGATCGGGCGGAATGTCGCATCGCCCTCGATGCCCTTGATCAGCGCGCCGCCCGGGACGTTGCCGGTGATCGTCTGATTGCCCGTCGGGCCGCCCGGCACCGTGAGGTTCTGCTGCATGTTCTTGTAGTCGGACACGTAGCCCGCCAGATTGAGCTGCAATTTGTGATCGAGCAGGTTGAACTTTGTGCCCAGTTCGAAGCTGTCGACGGTTTCCGGCGTAAATGGCGTGCTGGCTGTCGCCGCAGTCGCTGCACGCGAGCTGAAACCACCCGAGCGATAGCCGCGCGTCCAGCTGGCATAGAACAAGGTGTTGCTGTCGGCACGGTAGTCGATGCCCAGCTTTGGCGTGAATTTGGAGAAGTTGGCATCCCCACTGCCGACCAGCGCGAAATTCGTATCGGCCCCATTGGCAACATTGTAGAAACCGTTGTCCAGCTTCTTGTTGTCGTGGCTCCAGCGCCCGCCGAACGAAAGACGGAATTTGTCGGCAAACGCCCAGTTGAAGTCACCGAACACGGCATAGGATTTGGTGTAGCCGTTGGTGTGCTGTTCGCCCGGCGCCACCGCGCTGGGGTCGGGCGCATTGTTGAGCGCACTGCCGCGGCCAACGTCGGTCCACTGAATCAGGTGATAATCGGAGCTGAAGAAATAGCCGCCAACGACATAATCAAGTTTGTCGCTCAACTTGCCACCGCCGCGCAGCTCCTGGCTGAACTGGGTGTATTGCTGGCGACGCCGCGCGTAATAAAGCCCGGCGGTTGCAAAATCCTGAGTTTGATCCTCGGTGCTGTGACGCCATCCGGTGATCGCGGTCAGTTTGATGAACCCGGCGTCGTAACCGGCATTCAGCGTCACCGCCGGCGCATGATACGTGCTGTGCGTGGGGGCGTCGGACACCTGGTAAAGGTCGGTCGGAACCGTCGCGATGCCGTAAAACGCTTCGCCCGGTTTGGTCAGGCTGATGTTGACCGGGGTGAACGACTGCACCAGATCCTCGACCGTCAACTGCGCGTTGAATGGTGAACCCACAGGCTTGAACAGCAAGGATGCGCCGAAATTGTCGTCCTTGCTGCCGCCGGTGCGCGATTTGGTCGTGGTGTTGTAGTAAAAGCCATCGGTGTTGTCGTGGAAGTACCAGCCTTTCACGCCCCAGCTCGAACCATTGCCGTAATTGACGATCGCTTTGGCGTCCCAGGTGTTCCATTGGCCATATGTCGCCTCAAGCTTGGCGCCGGGCGTCATTGTCGGCAGACTGCGCTGGATGCTGATCACACCGCCGATCGTGTTGGCGCCAAACAGCGTGCCCTGCGGCCCGCGCAGAACTTCGATCTGCGCGATGTCGAACGCGTCCTGCAGCTGGCCGGTGCTGGTGCCGATGGTCACGCCATCGACCACCACGCCCACAGTTGGCGTCTGCGATTTTTCGACGTCGGCGTACGTCAGGCCGCGAATCGACAGGTTGGCCGCCGCTGCGCCCGTATTCTGTTGCGTGATCAGCAGACCCGGTGCTGCGCCGGTCAGGTCGCCGATATTGGCCGACGCCTTGTTTTCCAGCATCGACGCGGTGATCGCGGTGATTGCCACCGGCGTCGAGCTGAGCGTTTCGCTGCGCCGACGCGCCGAAACGATGATTTCCCCGGTCGATGGCACGTCAGCGGGTTTGGTGGCAGTGGCATCGGCTGGCGCGGCATCGGCATTGCCGTCAGCAAGGGCCGAACCCGAAAAACCGACGAGCGAAGTGGTAGTCAAAGCAGCCGTCATTGCCGCCCGCGCAAACGCGATACGCATGTGTATTTCCCTCCCGAAAGGTGTGCGGTTAAAAGCGCATCTCAGAAACCTGTTATTGCCAGACCGGGCTCCAGAACCGAACTGCGACTTGTAAGAGGTGCCTTGGATAAGCGTTGCGGCATGTTCGCGCGCAAGAACGGGAGATGATTTTGTGACTTTAAATCGTAGGTTTCTGCTTGTCCGCCGCCCACACGGCGATCCGGTGCCCGATGATTTTAGCCTGGTGGAAACCACGATCCCGTCTGCGCCTGCAGGCGGGATCGTGGTGCGCAACTGCTATGCCTCGCTTGATCCGGCGCAGCGTGGGTGGATGGACGATGCGCCCAGCTACATGCCGCCGATCGCGCTCGGCGATGCGGTCCGTGCGACGACCGTCGGCGTGGTCCACGCCTCGGCTTCGGCCGATTTTGCGGTGGGCGACTGGGTCATGGGGTTGAACGCGCTGGAGGACTATTCGGTCAGCCACGCGAGCGGGTTCACGATGAAAGTCGATGTGTCGCAGGTCGATTCGCCATCGAAGTTTCTGTCGGCGCTGGGCGCGGTCGGGCTAACCGCCTATTTCGGTTTGCTCGACGTGGCCAAACCCAAACCGGGCGAGACTTTGCTCGTTTCGGGCGCAGCGGGTGCGGTCGGTTCTGCGGTGGGTCAGATCGGGCGGATCCTGGGTTGCCGGACCATCGGTATCGCCGGGGGCGCAGACAAATGCCGGCGCCTGATCGATGATTACGGCTATGATGTCGCGATTGATTACAAGGGTAAATCAGTGGAGCAACTGTCCGCCGAAATCCGTGCGGCGGCGCCGGGCGGGGCAGACATCGTGTTCGAAAACGTCGGTGGCGACGTGATGGAGGCAGAGCTTGGCAATCTGGCCAAATATGCGCGAATCATCTTGTGCGGGTTGATCAGTGAATACAATTCACCCAGCAAGATCGGCGTGCGCAATCTGTGGCAAGTGCTGGCGCAGCAGGCGACGATCTATGGCTATCTGATCATGGAATATGCGCCGCGCTTTGCCGAAGGTGGCGCGCAGATGGCGCAATGGATGGCGCAAGGCCGGTTACGCACCGATGAAGATGTGCAGCATGGTTTGGACAACGCCTACGACGCGTTCATGCGCCTGTTCAGCGGGGCCAATACCGGCAAGCTGGTTCTGAAGATCGCCGCATGACGGGGCGTCTTATCGGACGCCGCGCGATTGTCACCGGCGCCGGATCGGGGATCGGCGCGGCGGTGGCGGCACGGCTGGCGGCGGATGGCGCGCAAGTGTTTACTGCCGATATTGCCGGGCCGGCCGATTTTTGCGCAGACTTGGCCGGCGAGACCGCCAATGCGCAACTGGTCGCCGCGGCGGTGGCGCGCATGGGCGGGGTCGACGTGGTGGTACCCTGTGCCGGGGTCAGCGCGTTTCACGCGCTGGACGGGCACGACGATGCGTATTTCCGGCGTGTGATGGAGGTGAACCTGTTCGCGGTGTTCCGGTTGGTGCGCGATGCCACACCGTTTCTGAAGGCGCATGGCGCCGGGCGAATCGTGACGATCGGTTCGACGACGTCGAGCTATGGTGACGAAGGGCTGTGCGCGTATGCCGCGTCAAAACACGCGGTACTGGGGTTTACCAAATCGGTCGCGGCGGAACTTGGACCATTCGGGGTTACCGCCAATTGTGTGCAGCCGGGCGCGATCGATACCCCGATGACCGCGCACGCCTTTGCCCAGATGCCCGAATACCGCACATTCTGGGAGGGCAAGGCGCCGCTGCGCCGCCTGGGCCAGCCGCAAGACATTGCCGACGTGGTGGCATTTTTGTGCAGCGACGATGCCCGGTTCATGAGCGGTCACGGATTGTGGGTCGATGGCGGGGCGATGGCCAGGCACTGAGCCGCCAGGTACTGAGGAACAGGCACTGGGCGCGCATTCACACGCGCGGCATATCGTCCGCATCGTGAATTTCCATGATTTCAAACACATTGCCGAACCAGTCGCGGCAATATGTTGCGGCATACCCGGTCTTGTGGCCATCGGCATGGACTGTGATTCCCGCCATCGATGGCGGCGTATGCACGCGTATGCCAGCAGCAACCAGGCGTTCGTGGCACGCCAGGATATCATCCACCTGCAGCGCAAAATGGGTATACCCGAACTGGTTGACGCCCCGGTCGGCGTCTTGGGGCGCGCTGCGCGGGGCCTCGTATTCAAACACTTCGATATAGGCATTGCCCAGCCGGCACAGGGATTGCCGCGCGCTGCTGCCGGGCAGGCCCACGATCGCGTCGATAAACGAATTGTTCCGCCAGGCGAGCGGCGGCACGTCTTCGACCGCGCCGAGCACGTCGATATAAAACATGCGCGCGCGGTCAAGATCGGGGACCGAAATGCCGATATGATGAATGCCTTGCGCCCCGATTCCCATCGTCGCGCCCTAGAACTGGACGCGTTTGGTATATCCGCCGTCGATCACCACATTAGTGCCGGTGGTGTAGGACGATGCCGGGCTGGCGAGAAACACGATCGTTCTGGCGACTTCGTCAGGTCCGCCCCAGCGGCCCAGCGCGAATTGCGCCTGCGTGGCGTCGTACAGTGTGGGCGCGGCGGCCTTGATCGCTTCCCAATTGCCGCCGGGAAACGCGATCGGCCCGGGCGAGACCGAATTGACACGGATGCCCTTTGGACCGAGCGCCTGGCCCAGCTGTTTGGCGTATGTCAGCAGGGTGGCCTTGATCGCATTGAACGCCTGCGGCACGATGAACGTCTCGAGCCCGGCGGTGCTGGACATGAACACGATCGCGCCCTGGCCGCTGGCGGCGAGGTGGTCTTCCAGTGTTTCACAGCCGATAACCGTACCCTTTATATCGACGTTGAAGCAGATGTCCCAATCGCCGGTCGCGCCCGAACCCGATGCGCTGGCACCCGGTACGAAAATGTCGCACCCGCCCAGCTTTTCCGCCGCAGCAATCAGCCACGCGCGATAGGCATCGTGATTCGACATATCGAGCGCGTCGCCTACGACTTTGCCGCCATGGACCGACAGCGCCGCGATCGTGGCAGCCACCTGGTCGGCATTGCGCGAAAAGAACGCGACATCGCAGCCCTCGGCGGCAAACATTTCGAGCGCGGCGCGGCCAATGCCACGGCTGCCGCCGGTCAGAATGACTTTCTTGCCTTTAAGCCCCAGATCCATGTCGCGTTCCTCAATCCCGTAAATGTCATTGGCGCCAACCTTGCCGCTTTGCGGGCGGCAAGGGCCACTCCTCTTTTGATCAGCCCCCGGCGCGCGTCGCCTGTGATAGCTATGCGGTCAAATGGTCGGCAGGGCCACAGCGGGAGATTGGGATATGGGACGTCTTGCGGGCAAAACAGCCGTCATTCTGGGCGCCAGCAGCGCGGGCAACATGGGTCAGATGATCGCGCGGCGGTTCATCGCCGAGGGCGCCAAAGTGCTGGTCGCGGGCCGCAAGATCGATGTCTTGCAGGCATTTGCGCACGAAACCGGCTGCCAATGGCTGGATTGTGACATCACCGACCCGGTCAGCGTGACCGCGCTGGCCGAGGGCGCTGCCGCATACCTGTCCGGGATCGACATTGCGATAAACGCGACCGGGTGGGGCCTGCTCAAACCGTTTCTGGACACCACGCATGACGATTTGCAGGCGATAACCGCGTTGCAGTTCATCGGGCCGCACCAGTTTTTTCAGGCGATGATTCGCAAGATGGCAAAAAGCGCGGGCGGGCGCGGCGGTTCGATCATCACGATCAGTTCCGCCACCGCCACGATCATGCTGAACGACCATGCTGCGTATATGGGCACAAAGGCGGGGATTGACCATGTGATCCGCTGTATCGCGCACGAATTCGGCGCCGAGGGCATCCGCGCCAATTCGATTTCCCCCGGATTGACCGATACGCCGATGAATGCGGAGGCCAAGCAGGTGCCGGGCCTGTTCGATGCGTTTTTGCCCGCATATCCGCTGGGCCGTTATGGCACGTCGGACGATGTCGCCGCTGCTGCGGTGTTCCTGGCCAGCGACGAATGCTTTATGACTGGCGACAATCTGCAAGTGAACGGCGGGCTGACCTTGCGCCGCAATCCGACGCGAGAGGAAATTGGCGCGGCGGTGGCAAAAGCGATGGACCTGATTGCAGGCTAGGTATTGGCAATCAGCAACGCGCGCAACTGATCCTTGCGCACTTTGCCAGAGACAGTGCGCGGGAAATCGGTCACGAATTCAAACCGTTCGGGAATTTTTTGCTTGGCCAGCCCCGATGCGCCAACGTGCGCGGCCAGCGTTGTGGCAGCGCTGGCGCTGTCGCAGTCGGGCGCCAGGATGACATAGGCACAGATCCCTTCGCCCAGCCGTTCATGCGGCATAGCGACCACGCTCGCCTCGCGCACGGTGGCGTGGCTGTGCAGCACATCCTCGATCTCTTTGGCCGAAATGTTTTCGCCGCCGCGAATGATCAGGTCTTTCTTGCGCCCGGTCACCGTCAGCGCGCCATCGGGTGACAGCACGCCCAGATCGCCGGTGCGGAAAAACCCGTCGGCGGTGATCGCCTCTGCGGTCTGATCCGCGTTGGCATAACCCATAAACATCGCTGGACCACGGGCGAGGATTTCCCCCTCCTGGCCCGGTGGCACAGAATTGTCGTCATGATCGACGAGGCGCACGTCATAATCGACGACTTCGCCATCGGTGGTCGCCGCCAGCATATCATTGGCGGGCCAGCCAAAGGTGACGAGCGGGACTTCGGACGCGCCAAACACCCGGAACGCCTTGCAATTGGCAAAGGCTGCATTGGCCGCGGGGATCAGATCTGCCGGCACGGCCGCGCCGCCACAGGCGAAAAAGCGCAGCGAAGGCACGTCCGTTCCGGCGGCGCGCGCGGCATCGGCCAGTTCGACCAGAAACGGCGTGGCCGCAACCGTGCCGACCAGTTGATGCAGTTCGATCAGGCGCAACGCCTCGGCCGCGTTCCACGTTTCCATCAAAACGGTGCCGGTGCCACAGATCAGCGGCGCCTCCAGCCCGTTGGCATATCCCGAAACGTGGGTAACCGGCGACGGCATCAGCGTGGCCTGGCCCGCGTTCAAGCCCCAGTGCTGCGCGCTACGCGCGACGATATGTTGCAGACTGCCGTGGCTGTGCAACACGCCTTTCGGGCGCCCGGTGGTGCCCGAGGTATAGAGCACCATTTTGACGCCCAGCGGATCGACTTGCGGGCGGACAAACGTCTGCCCGCGCCCTTCGGCGATCAGAGTCGCGAAATCTTCGGGCCCATGACTGCGCACCGTAAAGACATGATCGAGATCGGGCAGGGCGGGGCGGCATCGTTCGACCATGGCGACAAAATCGACATTGCGGAATGTGCCGGGTACAAAGATCGCGCGGGCGCGGCAATCGCCCAGCATCGTCGTCACTTCGGTATCGCGATAGATCGGCACGATCGGATTGACGATAAACCCGGCGAGCGCCGCGGCCAGATTGATCACTGCCGCTTCGCGCCAATTGGGCACCTGGAACGCGATCACATCGCCCTGCCGCAACCCGCGTGCTGACAAGGCGGTGGCCAGCGCGGTTGCATCAAGCACCAGTCCGGCGTGAGTGAGGTGCCCGGTGCCATCAATCATGCAGATGGCATCGGGGCTGGCACTGGCGCGCGCGATCGCCTGGTCGGCGATGGTCCGCCGGTCCCACGTATCGCTTTGGACATAGCCGCGCTGGTGCTGCGGCGGAATTTTCAGCCACTCCCATGGCGGTGTCATTTTCTGATTCATACAGCGTGGTGTCCCCGGCTTTGTTGATTTCTCCAATTGGCGAAAAGATGAGTAACCTGCCAAGTGTCACAGCTAGGCCGAATGAATTTGCGCAGGCATGTTTTGGGTTCAGCCCGGAACCAAGGGCACAGTTGTCAGGCGCCCGATTATCTGGCGTAGGGAGAGGCATCATTATGGATCGCATCCAACGGATTGGCGATGTCGCTGCGATCATGCACGGCTATGTCGCCGACAAGCAAACGTTTCTGACCGAAAAAACGATGCGCGTGCCGACCCGCAGCTACACCGACCCCGACCAGTGGAAGGCGGAGATGGAGCTGGTGTTCAAGCGCGTGCCGTTGATGCTCGCGTTTACCGCAGAATTGCCAAATGCGGGCGATTACAAGGCTATGGATGTGTCGGGCATGCCGGTGCTGATCAATCGCGACAAGGCGGGCGTGGTCCGCGCGTTCCTCAATGTCTGTTCCCATCGCGCTGCACCGGTGGCCAGCGAAGGCCACGGCAATTGCGCGCGCTTTACCTGCAAATACCATGGTTGGACCTATGGCCAGGATGGCCGGCTGATCGGCGTGTCGGAGGCGAGCAAGTTTGGCGTGGTCAACAAGTCGGAACAGGGCCTGCGCGAATTGCCGTGTCAGGAACGCGCAGGGATGATCTTTGTCTGCCTGACCCCCAATTCGCCGATCGACGTCGATCGGTTTTATCGCGGATTTCTGGAAGATTTCGAAGCGCTCGATTTTGGCGAGTGGACGTATATGGGCAGCCGGGTGATCGAGGGGGCAAACTGGAAAGTCGCCTATGACGGCTATCTGGAGGGGTATCACTTCGCGTCGTTGCATGCGGACACGATTTTTCCGCGTACGCCGTCGAATTGCATGCATTATGAAGGGTTTGGCCCGCATATCCGGATTGGTTTCCCGCATCGCAAGATCGCCGATTCGTTGAAAGACGTGCCGCGCTCCGATTGGGGGACGCAGGAAAACAACGGGTTCGATTTCGTGCGGATCATGTTCCCCAATGTGTCCGCATTCATCGCGCCAGAAATCACCCAGGTGGCGCAGCTGTTCCCCGGGCCGACGCCGGACAGGAACCGCACCGTGCTCAACTATTTGCGCCGCGAACCGATCCGCGACGAGGCCGACCGCGCCAATGTCGAGGCGGCAATGAATTTCTTTCGCGATGTGACCTATAACGAGGATTATCTGATCGGGCTGGATATCCAGAAGGGTCTGGAAACCGGCGCGCATGACGAAATCATGTTTGGGCGCAACGAACGCGGCAACCAGTATTTCCACGAATGGCTGAACTGGTATCTGCAGGACGATCGGGATTTGCCGGAACCTGTTTTGTGAATCCGCTGTCGCTCGCGTCGGGCGTCGTGCCGGAATTTGGCCCGGTTGCAACGATCGAGGCGGCGGCGGCGGCCGGTTTCGACATGGTCGGGTTGTGGGTCGATCCGCAGGAATGGACCGCTGCCACCACCCGCGCGGTGCGTGCTGCGCTGGCGGCAACCGGGCTGCCGTTGCTCGATGTCGAAGCCATCTGGCTGAAACCCGGCGACGACATGGACAGTCATCGCCGCGTGATCGACATCGGCGTAGAACTGGGCGCCAGGAATGTGCTGTGTGTATCATCCGAGCCCGATGC
>JAYTHT010000564.1:0-2770 GCA_043732365.1 Novosphingobium sp.
GTGCTCGCGACCGAAATGCTCGAAGCGCTGGGCGTTGCGACCAGCCGCACGTTCAGCGTGATCGAAACCGGCGAAGCGCTGCGGCGCGGCGATGAACCGTCGCCGACGCGCTCTGCCGTCATGGTCCGGTTGAGCCACGGGCATATCCGCATCGGCACATTCCAGCGACTGCTTGCGCTCGAAGCCTCTGCGCAAATGCACGAATTGATCGCCTATTGCCTGGTGCAGTACCCGGGGCCAGTCGGCCCCGATGGCGCGAGCCCGGCGACACATCTCGAGGGCGCGAGCCCGGCAACTCAGTTGTTGAATCAGGTGGTCGAGCGGCTGGCCGATCTGGCCGCGCAATGGATGGTCGCCGGGTTTGTCCACGGCGTGCTCAACACCGACAACATGAATATATCGGGCGAAAGTTTCGACTATGGCCCGTGGCGCTGGCTGCCGCGCTGGGACCCGCAATTCACCGCCGCCTATTTCGATCACCAGCGGTTATATGCGTATGGCCGTCAGCCGCAGACGCTGCACTGGAACTGCGGACAGCTTGCAGTCGCACTGCGCCTGGTCGAGGAAGCGCCGCCGTTGATTGCCGCGCTGGACCGGTTTCCGCAACTTTATCGCGCGGCGATTGCGCGGCGCTGGTGTTGGCGGCTGGGGGTCAAATCGCGCGGCGTGGACAGCGACAGCGCATTGATCGTATTGTGCGAACGCGCGATGGTAGAGACCGGACAGGGTCCCGATGCGTTTTTCTTTGCACACCGGGGCGGGCAAGATTTGGGGGGCGGGCAAGATTTGGGGGGCGGGCGAGATGCGGGGGGCGGACGAGATGCAACAGGCGCCCTGGGTGACGCGCTCGCCGCCTATCAGCCTGTCGTCAGTGATCATCCCTATTGGGCCGACAGGGCGCCAGTAACCATGGTGATCGAGGATGTTGAGGCGATCTGGACCGCGATCGCCGACAATGATGACTGGTCCGCATTGAATGAAAAAATTGCAGCGGTGCGGCGCATGGGTGACGCACATGCGTCAGTTGAGCCACAGTGACTCAATTGCCCAAAGTGCCTCCTTTGAATGCACCGCGGTAAACTTGACCTGACCGCTATGGCGGGCACAATGCGACAGGATGGACAAGGCAAGCGTGGCGACCGGCGAGATTATTTCCTACGAACCGGCAACCGGTGCGCAAGTGTGGCGCGGCCCGGTCGGTGACGTGGACGATGCGGTCGCGCGCGCGCGGCGCGCCTGGCCCGCGTGGGCGGCACAACCACTGACCACTCGCATCGAACTGATGCGCCGCTTTACCAACGAAGTGCGCCGCGAATACGACAAACTGGCCAATCTGATCGCGCGCGAAACCGGCCGTCCGCTATGGGATGCGCGCAGCGAAGCCGACGACGTGATCAACCGCATCGAAGTCGCGGTGCGCAGCTATGCCGAACGCACCGCGCAACGCCGGTTGGACAGCGCGTTGCAGGGCAGCGCCGCGCTGCGTCACAAACCGCACGGCGTGATGGCCGTGATCACGCCTGCCAGCAGCGCCGCCTCGGTCCCCGTGGCGCAGATCGTGCCCGCGCTGATCGCGGGCAACACCGTCGTGTTCAAACCGTCCGAACGCACACCTGCTACCGCCGAATTGCTCGTCCAGTGCTGGTATCGCGCCGGGGTGTCGGCAACGGTGCTGCAATTGCTGATCGGCGGGGCGGAACAAGGCGAGGATCTGGTCGCGCATGACGGCGTCGATGGCGTGTTGTTTACCGGATCGGCGCATGTCGGGATTGCGATCAACCGACGCTTGGCAGGCAATCCAGGCAAAATGGTCGCGCTGGAAATGGGCAGCAACAACCCGATCGTGGTGTGGGATACGCCAAAGATTTCGGATGCAGCGGTGTTGGTCGTGCAATCAGCGTTTGCCGGCGCCGGGCAACGATGCACTTCGGCACGGCGCCTGATCGTCAAATCATCGATGTTCGAGGCGCTGATCAATGAAGTGCGCGTGTTGACCGATCGATTGATCGTCGGCGGGCCGTTTGATGATCCCGCGCCGTTCATGGGCCCGGTCATCGACAACCGCACGGCAGATGGTTTGACAGAAAGCTTTGTCTATCTGCTGTCTAATGGGGGGCGGGCGATCAAACATCTCGTCCGGCTGGACGATGCGCATCCGTTCCTGTCACCCGCAATCATCGATGTGACGCGGATGAAAGATCGCCCCGATGTCGAATTGTTCGGGCCGCTGTTACAAGTCGTCGTCGTCGATGATTTCGAAGCCGCGATTGCCGAGGCCAATGCCACCCGGTTTGGCTTGTGTGCCGCGCTGATCGGGGGCAGCCCGCAGGATTACAACCGGTTCTGGGCGCAAGTGCGCGCAGGCGTGATCAACTGGAACCGGCCAACGCATGCGCATTCCCCCGGCGCGCCGCTGGGCGGGGTCGGGCTGTCGGGCAATCATCGCCCGGCAGCGTTTTACGCAGCCGATTCATGTGCCTATCCGGTCGCGTCGGCTGAACTCGATCAGCCGCGCGCGGGTATCGGGGTGGGGCTGAAAGACGCCTAGTGCGAGGCGCCTGCGCTGACCGGTCCGGGCGGAACAATCGCCAGATTGCGTGCGTTTTGCTGAAACAAGTCGGGATCGACCAGCAAGGGCGATTCGAGCGCGGTGTTCATCACCGGATCGTGCCCAACGGCGGGCGTAGCCGGCGCGGTCGAGCCGCACCCGCACAGCGCCAGTATCTGGCCCAGCAATCCAATCAGGGGTAACACTCGCGCGATCATGCCG
>JAYTHT010000565.1:0-2770 GCA_043732365.1 Novosphingobium sp.
TGCGATGCCCACGATCCCGGCCACCAGCGCGACCGATTTGCCGCCAGGTGTCGCGTCCGCTGATGTGGTGTGGGATGAAACGATTGCGGCGGGCGGCTATGGCGCGCGCGTGTTGAAACGCGGCAGCCGGTTGCAGTTGACCGATCTGTATGGCGATGGTGCGGTGGCGATGATGGTATTCAACGCTGAACGCCCGGTCGAACGGTTGAATGTCGCCGACACGGTGAAAATCCAGTGGAATGCGTATCTGGGCGCGGGGCGTTTCCTGCTGTCGGACATGGGCCGTGTGCTGATGAGCGTGATCGAAGACGACACCTGTGGCCATGACGCATTTTGCGGGGCATCCAACCAGGCGTCAAACGCGCGCAAATATGGCGACGGGTACAACCATGGCGCGCATCCCAATGCGCGAGATCGCTTTGTCATTGCGCTGGCCAAATACGGTATGACCCGGCGCGATATCCACCCCTGCGTCAACTGGTTCAAACCCGTGGCAGTCGCTGCCGATGGCGCGATCGAGCTGGATCATGGCCCGCACGCTGCGCGGCAACATATCATTTTGCGCGCCGAAATGGACGTGATCGTGGTGATCGCCAATTGTCCGCATGTGCGTGATCCGCGTGACGGTTATACGGTCACGCCAGTGCGCGCGACCGCATGGGCAGGGCCGGTCACCCCACCCGATGATGCGGTGCGGATGGCCACGCCCGAGGGCCTGCGCGCGTTCGAAAATGTCGAAGATTATTACCGGCGGTGAGATAACCTTATGATTTCGAACACTCCTGTGCCTGGGTTGCCCGGCGCGATCGTCCACGACGAGGTGGTCGCTGCGCGCGCGCCCTGGCACCATCTGGTCAAGGCAGGTGAAACGCTGCGGATTGTCGATCTGGAGGGCAATCAGGCGGTCGATTTCCTGATCTATGCCGCGTCCGACGATGCCGAACGCTATAGCGCGCAGGATACGATCGCGACGCAGGGCAATGTCTATTTGGCCAGCGGCACGCAATTGCTGTCAAACGAAGGGCGCCCGATGATGACTATCGGATCGACTTCGGTCGTGCGCCATGACACGATTGGCGGTGCATGTTCTTGTGAATCCAATACGTTACGTTACGGCCACCATACCAAGTCGCAACATGCCTGCGTTGACAATTTTCTGCTCGCCAACGCCGATTTTGGCCGGACCAAGCGCGACATGGTTTCGAACATCAATTTTTTCATGAACGTGCCGGTCGAATCCGATGGGTCGCTCGGTATCGTCGATGGCATTTCGGCGCCGGGGCTGCATGTCGATCTGGTCGCGGACATGGACGTCGTGGTGGTCGTTTCGAATTGCCCGCAGATCAACAACCCATGCAATGGATTTAACCCGACTGCGGTGCGGATGATTGTCAGCGCGCCAGCCTGAGGCGGCCGGTGCGCCGGTGCAGACCCGAAAGATTGCCCATTTTACCATTACCCTTTCTCGACAAGCGCGCTATTCGGCGCAAAATAGACCCGCAAAGGGTCTTTCGCGCGGAGAGATCGTTTACAATGAACACCAGGACATCGGGCTTCCTTGATCGGGAGCGCACGATCGCACAGGCCGGTTACAATCGCTGGCTGGTGCCGCCGTGCGCGCTGGCCATGCATCTGAGCATCGGCATGGCTTATGGTTTTTCGGTATTCTGGCTGCCGCTGTCGCGCGCGCTGGGCGTGACCCAGCCCACGGTGTGTAAGGGCATGACGCTGGTCCAGGCGATGACCACCACGACATGCGACTGGCGGGTCAGCGATCTGGTCTGGACGTATTCGATTTTCTTTGTCGTGCTGGGCGCGGCTGCGGCGATATGGGGCGGATGGCTGGAACGGGTCGGCCCGCGCAAGGCTGGCGTAGTGGCGGCCTGTTGCTGGGCCGGCGGGATTGCAATCGGCGCGCTGGGCGTGTCGTGGCATCAGTTGTGGCTGCTGTGGCTGGGCACGGGCCTGATCGGCGGGATCGGTCTGGGGCTGGGCTATATTTCGCCGGTATCGACCCTGATCAAATGGTTTCCCGATCGGCGGGGCCTGGCGACCGGCATGGCGATCATGGGTTTTGGTGGGGGCGCCATGATCGGCAGCCCGCTGGCGGACAAATTGATGAAGCATTTTGCCGATGCCCACGGGGTCGGCGTGTGGCCGACGTTCCTGGTGCTCGCGGGCCTGTATTTCGTCGCGATGATGGCCGGCGCGCTGGGGTATCGCGTGACTCCGGAAAACTGGCAACCGGCTGGCTGGACCCCGCCCGTGACAAAGACCCGGGCGCTGACGAGCACTTATGTGCATCTCGATGATGCACATAAAACGGTGCAATTCTGGCTGATCTGGGCAGTGTTGCTGCTGAACGTTTCGGCCTCGATCGGGATCATTGGTATTGCATCGCCGATGTTGCAGGAAATTTTTGCCGGGCGCCTGATTGGACAGCCGCTGGTGGCATTCGGCATGCTCGATCCGGTGCAAAAGGCGGCAGTGGCCGCGGTCGGCGCCGGATTTGTCGGGGTGATCAGCCTGTTTAACATTGCGGGACGCTTTGCCTGGGCCTCGTTTTCAGACCGGCTGGGGCGCAAGCCGACATATGCGATCATGACGGCGCTGGGTGCGCTGCTCTATGGGCTGGTCGCGCCCACGCTGATTGGTGGGTCGGTCGGTCTGTTCATCCTGGTGTTCTGTCTGTGCGCATCGATGTACGGCGGCGGGTTTGCGACGGTACCGGCCTATCTGGCGGATGTGTTCGGCACGCGCTTTGTCGGGG
>JAYTHT010000566.1:0-2760 GCA_043732365.1 Novosphingobium sp.
GGTGAAGGCCGCTGGACCGTAGAGGCGGCCATCGAGGAATCGGTTTCGGCCGAAGTGCTGACCAGTGCGCTCTACACCCGCTTCCGCTCACGCCAGGAACATTCGTTCGCCGAACGGATGCTGTCGGCGATGCGCTTTGGCTTTGGCGGCCACAAAGAACCCGGCGGTGCGCCCGCTGCGGACAAGCAAGGCCACTGATATGGCGCACAAAGCGGCGGCAAAGTGTAGCGGGCTGGCGCCGGCAGACCCATGTGCGATGGTGCTGTTTGGCGCGACGGGTGATCTTGCCGCGCGGCTGGTGGTCCCGGCGCTGTATGATCTGGAACACGCTCATCTGCTGGCCGACGGCTTTACGCTGATCGGCGTGGCACGCGCGGACCACGATACCGCATCGTGGTGTAAAGGCTTGCGCAAAAACCTCGACGCGATGGTCAAATCGGGTAGCGGCACGTTCAACGCCGACACAATCGCTGAAACCACCTGGCGCAAATTGACCGCACGCATGATTTTCGTGCAGGGCGACCTGACCGAGCCCGCGCTCTATCGCGAACTGGGCACAGTGCTCGATCGCGTGGCAAAAGATCGCGGCACCAAAGGCAATGCGCTGTTCTATCTCGCGGTCGCCGACCGGATGTTCGGCCCGGTCATAGAGCACCTGGCTGCGGCCACGCTCACCACCGAAACCCAGGATTCGTGGCGGCGGGTCGTAATCGAAAAACCCTTTGGCCATGATCTCGCTTCGGCCAAGGTGCTTAACGCCCAGATCGCCGGCGCGATTTTGGAAACGCAAGTGTTCCGCATCGATCACTTTTTGGGCAAAGACACCGTCCAGAACATCCTGGCACTGCGCTTTGCCAACGGCATTTTCGAACCGCTGTGGAACCGCGAACGCATCGATCATGTGCAGATCACCGCTGCCGAAACGGTGGGTGTTGAAAAGCGTGGTGAATTCTACGAACAGACCGGCGCGTTGCGCGACATGATGCCCAATCACATGTTCAGCCTGCTGACGCTGATCGCGATGGACCCCCCGGTCAGCCTGTCCGCAGAAGACGTGCGCACGCAAAAGGCCCAGGTGCTGGCGGCAATCGTGCCGGTTTCCCCGCGCAAGGCCGTGCGTGGCCAATATGCTGCCAGCACTGGGGCCAGCACTGGGGCCAGCACTGGCGGCGCCACCAAAGGCGCACATATAGCGTATCGCGCAGAACCCGACGTCGCGCGCGATTCCAACACCGAGACATACGCCGCGCTCGAACTGGAAATCGACAACTGGCGCTGGGCCGGGGTGCCGTTCTTCTTGCGCACCGGCAAACATCTGGCGGCGCGCATGACCGAGATTGCGATCTGTTTCAAAACTGCACCGCAACGCCTGTTCAACGAATCTGCTGCAGATGGTCTGCGGCCCAACTGGCTAGTCATGCGTATCGCCCCTGATGAATCGATCTCGCTGCAATTCGAGGCCAAACGGCTGGGGCCAACGATGTCGCTGGCCCCGGTCCGCATGGATTTCCACTATCAAAACTGGTTCGAAAAAGTGCCGAACGTGGGCTACGAAATCCTGCTGCACGATGCGATGACCGGCGACCAGACGCTGTTCATGCGCGCCGATATGGTCGAACACGGCTGGCGCATTTTGCAACCCCTGCTCGACAACTGGGCAAAGACTATGCCCGAATTTCCCAACTACGCATCGGGTAGCGAAGGTCCAGATGCGGCGGACGCCCTGATCGCCCGGCATGGCGACCGCCGGTGGCGCGCCGTGACACTGACCGACTCGCTGCCGCAGGAGCACAAGTCATGAGCCACGCAGGCGAAATCAGCCTGCTGGTCTCGGATGTCGATGGCACGCTTGTCACCAACGACAAAGTGCTGACGCCAGAGGCGGTCGCCGCTGCAAAAAGCCTGGGTAAGGCAGGCATCGGCCTGACCCTGACCAGCGCGAGGCCACCATTTGGCATGCGCATGCTGGTCGCGCCGCTCGGCCTGAAACTGCCGCTCGCCGGGTTCAACGGTGGACTGATTGTCGACCCCTCGTTCAATGTGCTCGAACGCTATCCGATCGATCCCCGGACCGCGCGGGACGTCGTGCAAATGGTGCAGGATTGCGGGCTCGACTTGTGGGTTTACACCGAAACCGACTGGGTGGTGTCCGACCTTGACGGCCAGAGTGTCGCGCGCGAGGCCTGGAGCATCGACATGGTGCCCCACGCCCGGCCCTTGACCAACGCCGATCTGGACACCGCTTACAAGATCGTCGGGGTCAGCGAAGACCACGACAAAATCGCCGGCGCACATGAACGCATCACCGCGCGCTTTGGCGATCGCGTCAGTGCCACCAGTTCGGCAACGCATTTCGTCGATATCACGCACCCCCGGGCCAACAAGGGCGCGGTCGTCCATGCACTGGCCGACCGCCTGGGCACATCCCCGTCGCGCATTGCCACGATCGGCGACATGGCCAATGATGTGTTGATGTTTGAACAGAGCGGCTTTTCGATCGCGATGGGCAATGCCACGCCCGAAGTGCAGGCCAAGGCCAATGTCGTGACCGAAACCAACGAACACAATGGCTTCGCCGCCGCCGTGGAACGTTATCTTCTGCCTTCTGCCCCCCGCAGTGCCTGGGCACTGCATTCTGACCCCCGCAATTCTTCGCCTTGGTATTCTACAGCGCGCAATCTGGAAACGCCAAAATGACCAATCAGCCGCTCTATCCGCTGCGGTTCACCCCGATGTTCCAATACCGGCTGTGGGGTGGCC
>JAYTHT010000567.1:0-9171 GCA_043732365.1 Novosphingobium sp.
AATATCGAAATCAAGGACCATGTCGGCGATGCCAATATCGCGATATTTGGCCTGACCGCCGAAGAAGTCGCGTACAAACGGTCCAACGGGTACAATCCGCGCGCGATAATCGAAGCGTCGCCCGAATTGTTTCAGGCGATCTCGGCGATCAAAAGCGGGGTGTTCAGCCCCGACGACCCCAACCGCTATGCCGATCTGATGGGCGGGTTGTACGACAGCGACTGGTTCATGGTCGCCGCCGATTTCGACGGCTATCATGCGGCACAGCGCGCGATCGACATTCGGTGGGAAAACCAGGCGCGCTGGCGCGCGAGTTGCATACGGAACATCGCCAATATCGGATGGTTTTCGTCTGACCGGACCATTCGCGAATACGCCGCTGATATCTGGGGCGTTTGATACCCAGAGACATCACGCAAGAATGACAGCACTAGCTGGATGGGAGAGGACAATACCCCAATGAAGCCCACGGCAACCGCCATCGCAGCTTTGCTCGACGGCACTCATGCCGATCCGTTTTCGCTGCTTGGCGTGCTGGCAGGTCCCGGCGGCAGTTTTGCCCGCGCGGTTCTGCCCGGCGCACGCCAGGTCCATGCGTTCAGCCTGACAGGTGCCGAACTGGGCACACTGGCGCAGATTGACGAACGTGGTCTGTTTGAGGGGAAGTTGACCGGGCCGCGCCAGCCGGTGCGGTATCATTGTTCAAATGGCGTGCACGAATGGTGGGTGACCGATCCGTTTTCATTCGGGCCGGTGCTGGGCCCGACCGATGATTTCCTGATCGGCGAAGGCACGCATTTCCGCCTGTTCGACAAAATGGGCGCGCATGTGATCGACCACGAAGGCGCCAGTGGTGTGCATTTCGCGGTCTGGGCCCCCAATGCGAGGCTGGTTGGCGTAGTCGGCGATTTCAACAACTGGGACGGGCGGCGCCATCCGATGCGGCGCCGGGCAGACACCGGCATCTGGGAAATTTTTATCCCCGATATCGCGTATGGCCGCACCTATAAATTCCGCATCACCGGCCCCGATGGCGCGGTGCAACCGTTGAAAGCCGACCCATACGCGTTCTTTTCCGAACTGCGCCCGGCTACCGCGTCAATCGTCGCCGCGCCGGGCAAGCCCGAATGGGGCGATGCGCCGCACCGCGAGCATTGGGCCAGGACCGATCCCCGGCGCGAAGCGATATCGATTTACGAGGTCCACCCCGGTTCTTGGCGCCATACGCCCGGGCAATTGTTCCCGACCTGGGATGAATTGGCCGACCAATTGATACCGTATGTCATCGATATGGGCTTTACCCATATCGAATTCCTGCCGGTCAGTGAACATCCGTATGATGCCAGTTGGGGGTATCAGACCACGGGGTTGTATGCGCCGTCCGCGCGGTTTGGCGCGCCGGATGGCTTTGCGCGGTTTGTCGATGGGGCGCATCGTGCCGGTCTGGGCGTGCTGATCGACTGGGTACCGGCGCATTTTCCAACCGATGCGCATGGCCTGGCGCGGTTTGACGGCACCAGCCTGTATGAACACGCCGACCCGCGCCAGGGCTTTCACCCCGACTGGAACACCGCGATCTACAATTTCGGGCGGCGCGAAGTCGAAGCGTTCCTGACCAACAACGCGCTGTTCTGGGCCGAAGTGTATCATGTCGACGGATTGCGCGTCGATGCCGTCGCATCGATGCTGTATCGCGATTATTCGCGCGAAGCGGGCGAATGGATCCCCAACGAACAAGGCGGGCGCGAAAACTGGGAAGCGGTGCATTTCCTGCAAGGGATGAACCGCGCGATCTATGGCAGTCATCCCGGTGTCATGACGATCGCCGAAGAAAGCACGTCATGGCCGGGCGTATGCATGCCCGTGCACGATGGCGGACTGGGGTTCGGGTTCAAGTGGAACATGGGTTTCATGCACGACACGCTGCAATACATGGCGCGCGAGCCGATCCATCGTCAGCACCACCACGACGAAATCACGTTCGGGCTGGTCTACGCTTTTGCGGAAAATTTCGTCTTGCCACTCAGCCATGACGAAGTGGTCCACGGCAAAGGGTCGCTGCTGAACAAGATGAGCGGCGACGAATGGCAGAAATTCGCCAATTTGCGCGCCTATTACGGGTTGATGTGGGGCTATCCGGGCAAGAAACTGCTGTTCATGGGCCAGGAATTTGCGCAATTGCGCGAATGGAGCGAAGCGCGTGAACTGGATTGGGACTTGCTCCACCACGCACCACATTGGGGCATGCGCGCGTGGGTGCGCGATCTGAACCATGCCTATCGCCGCCTGCCCGCGCTGCATGCGCGCGATTGCGAAGGCGATGGTTTTGAATGGCTGGTGGTCGATGATGCAGCCGCGAGCGTCTTTGCCTGGTTGCGCAAGGCACCTGGTGCCAACCCGGTTGCAGTGGTCAGCAATTTTACCCCCGCCGTCCATTGGCATTATCGCCTGCCCCTGCCGCACAACGGCATCTGGCGCGAAGTGTTGAACAGCGATGCCGCAATTTATGGCGGGTCTGGCCAGGGCAATCAGGGTTCAATCGAGGTCAATGACGGGGCCGCACAGGTGGTTTTGCCACCGCTGGCGACGGTCATGTTCGAATACATCGGAGGATGAGAGGATGAGGGACAGAAGCGCAGGACAGCCACTGGCGCGCGAAGCCATGGCCTATGTGCTGGCGGGCGGACGCGGCAGCCGGTTAAAGGAATTGACCGATACCCGGGCAAAACCGGCGGTCTATTTCGGCGGGGTCAGCCGAATTATCGATTTTGCGCTGTCCAATGCGCTGAATTCCGGGATCCGCCGGATCGGCGTTGCGACCCAATACAAGGCGCATTCGCTGATCCGGCACATGAACCGCGCGTGGAATTTCATGCGGCCCGAACGCAATGAAAGCTTTGACATCCTGCCCGCATCGCAACGCATTTCAGAGATGTTGTGGTACGAAGGGACCGCCGATGCGGTGTTCCAGAACATCGACATCATCGCCAGCCATGCCCCAAAATACATGGTTATTCTAGCGGGCGATCATATCTATAAAATGGACTATGAATTGATGTTGCAACAGCACGTCAATTCGGGCGCGGATGTCACGATTGGCTGCCTGGTGGTCGACAGGCATGAAGCCAGCGGGTTTGGCGTGATGGCAGTCGATACCGAAAACCGCGTCACGGCCTTCGTTGAAAAACCGGCTGATCCGCCAACGATCCCCGGCGATCCAGACCACAGCCTGGCATCGATGGGCATCTATGTATTCGAAACGCAGTTCCTGTTCGAAGAGTTGAAACGCGATGCGGCGACGCCGGGGTCAAGCCGCGATTTCGGCAGCGATATCATCCCCTATATCGTCAAACACGGCAAAGCCGTCGCACACCGATTTGCCGACAGTTGCGTGCGCGCGGCCGAACAGATCGGCGAATACTGGCGCGATGTTGGCACGCTGGATGCGTATTTCGATGCCAATCTCGATCTGACCGACACGGTGCCACAACTCAACATGTACGACCGCAACTGGCCGATCTGGACCGACCAAATCATCGCTGCGCCCGCCAAATTCGTCCATGACGAAGATGGCCGGCGCGGCATGGCGATTTCTTCGCTGATCAGCCAGGATTGTATCGTGTCGGGCGCACTCGCGCGGCGCTCCATGTTGTTTACAGGCGTCAAGATGGGATCGTGGTCACAAGTCGAAGAGGCGGTGATCCTGCCCTATTGCAACATCGGCCGCCACGCCCGGCTGAAACGCGTGGTCCTGGATTCAGGCGTGCGCATTCCAGAGGGCCTGGTGGTTGGCGAAGATCCCGAACTCGACGCCCGCCGTTTCCGCCGCACCGACAGCGGAGTATGCCTGATCACCAAGACCATGATCGAGCAGCTTGACCTCAAACCCTGAAAGCCTTCCTGTAACGGGGCGGCGACGAGGTGAAAACCATGACTATCCGGGTGCTGTCGATCGCTTCTGAAGCGGTGCCATTGATCAAAACCGGCGGGCTGGCCGATGTCGTCGGCGCATTGCCGGCGGCGGTCGCCGACCATGGCATTGCGATGACGACGATGCTGCCCGGCTATCCGGCGGTGCTGGCCGCGTTGGGCCCGGCGATGCTGACCGCGCAAGGCAGGTCCAAAGCGGTGCACAGCTGGCCCGCGCTGCTGGGCGAACCGGCGCGGCTGCTGTCAGGCACGATCGGCGGATATCCGCTGCTGGTGCTTGATGCGCCGACGCTGTTCCGGCGCGACGGTGGGCCCTATGGTGATGGCACCGGGCGTGATTGGGCCGACAATGGCTTGCGCTTTGCGGCGTTTGCGCGCGCCGCTGCCGATGTTGCGAGTGGTGCGGTGCGCGGCCTGACCTTCGACATTGCCCATGCGCATGACTGGCAGGCCGCGCTGGTCCCCGCCTTTTTGAAATATGCACCGGTTGGTGATGCCCCGCCCCCACTTCTTAATTGCCCACCGAGCGTCATGACCATCCACAACATGGCGTTCCAGGGCTATTTCCCCGCCACACTGTTTGCCCGGCTCGGCCTGCCCGACGAAGCGTGGGCGATCGACGGCGTCGAATATCACAACGGCGTCGGGTTCCTCAAAGCCGGGCTCGCCACTGCCTGGGCGATCACCACGGTCAGCCCGACGTATGCGCGCGAAATCCGCCACCCCGATTTCGGCATGGGGCTCGACGGGCTGATCCGCGCGCGTCATGGCCAAGTGTACGGCATCGTCAACGGGATCGATACCCGCGAATGGAATCCCGCTGCAGATCCAGCATTGCGCAGTACGTTCACCGCACGCACGCTGAGCCGCCGCGCCGCCAACAAGGCCGCGTTGGAGGCCGAATTTGATCTCCAACCAGGTGATGGGCCGCTGTTCGTCGTCATTAGCCGATTGACCTGGCAAAAGGGCATGGACGTTTTATTGCAAACGATCGACCACCTCGTCGGCGTCGGTGCGCGGCTGGCCATTCTGGGATCGGGCGACCGCGCGCTGGAAGCCGGGTTTGTCGCAGCAGGCATCCGCCACCCCGGGCGCATCGGCGTGCGCATCGGCTATGACGAGAGCCTGTCGCACCGGTTGCAAGCGGGCGGCGATGCGATCCTGGTACCCAGCCGGTTTGAACCATGCGGCCTGACCCAGTTATACGGGCTTGCCTATGGCTGTGTGCCGGTCGTCGCGCGCACCGGCGGGCTGGCCGATACGGTGATCGATGCCAACCTGGCCGCGCAAGTCGCCGGCAGCGGCACCGGGATCCAGTTCAACGCGGTCACGTGTGACGCGCTGGCCGACGCGATCGATCGCACGATCGCGCTGTACCGCGACCGGGGCTCGTGGCACCAGATCCAGCGCGCCGGGATGAAATCCGATTTTTCGTGGGGCCGCAGCGGCAAAGCCTATGCCGATCTTTATGCTCAGTTGGTGGAGTCCCGATGATCAAGACCGTTCGCTCGGTGCCGTTTGCCGGACAGAAACCCGGCACTTCCGGATTGCGCAAAAAAGTGCGGGTGTTTGCCCAGCCCAATTATGCCGAAAATTTCATCCAGGCGGTGTTTGACGTGGTCAAACGCAGGTCTGACAGCACTTGGCCGGGCAACACTTTAGTGATCGGCGGCGACGGGCGCTATCACAACCGCACGGTGATCCAGACGGCGATCCGCATTGCGGCGGCCAATGGTTATGTCCGCGTGCTGGTCGGCACCGGCGGTATTGCGTCAACGCCCGCCGCCAGCCACATGATCCGCAAATACGGCGCAAGCGGCGGGTTGATCCTGTCGGCCAGCCACAACCCCGGTGGCCCCGACGAAGATTTCGGGATCAAATACAACATCGCAAATGGCGGCCCCGCACCCGAAAGCGTGACCGAGGCGATCTATGCGCGCACGCTGACGATCGACCGTTGGCTGACCATCGATGCCACCGATGTCGATCTGGACACCGTGGGTGACACACATGTCGGCGGCATGATGGTCAGCGTGATCGACCCGGTCGCCGACTATGCCGACCTGATGGAAACACTGTTCGACTTTGCCGCGATCCGCGCGGCGGGCCTGACGATGACATTCGATGCGATGCACGCGGTCACCGGCCCATATGGCACGGAAATTCTTGAAAACCGGCTTGGTTTTGCCCCCGGCACGGTCAAAAACGGTGTGCCGCTCGAAGATTTCGGCGGGCACCATCCCGATCCCAACATGGTCCATGCCAAGGCGCTGTTCGACACGATGTTTGGCCCGGATGCTCCCGATTTTGGCGCGGCGTCGGATGGCGACGGCGATCGCAACCTGATCGTCGGCCGCGGCCGGTTTATCACGCCGTCGGATAGCCTGGCGATGCTCGCCGCCAATGCCCACCTCGCCCCGGGCTATACCCGCGGGCTGGCCGGGATTGCCCGATCGATGCCGACGAGCGCGGCGGCCGACCGCGTCGCCGCCGCATTGGGCGTGCCCGCTTATGAAACGCCCACGGGGTGGAAATTCTTTGGCAATCTGCTCGATACCGGCATGGTGACAATCTGCGGCGAGGAAAGCGCGGGCACCGGGTCCGACCATGTCCGCGAAAAAGACGGGCTGTGGGCGATCCTCCTGTGGCTCAATATCCTGGCCGTGCGCAAAATTAGCGTCGATGCGCTGGCCCGCGAACACTGGGCCACGTATGGCCGCAATTATTACGCGCGGCACGATTATGAAGCCCTGCCCACCGCGATCGCCGATGCCCTGATCGCCCAACTGATCGCTGGCCTGCCCACCTTGCCCGGAAAAAAATGGGGGCCCGGAACAAAATCCGGACCCGGAACCAAACCGGGTGCGCTGACCGTTGCTGTGGCCGACAGTTTTTCCTATCTCGACCCGGTCGATGGATCGACCAGCGCCAACCAGGGGTTGCGCATTCTGTTCGAAGGCGGATCGCGCATCGTGTTCCGTTTATCGGGCACCGGCACCGAGGGCGCGACTTTGCGCGTCTATCTCGAACGCTATGAACCGAGCGACGGCGCACTCGATCGCGAAACCGGTGACATGCTGGCCGACCTGATCGCGGCGGCCGAAACCATCGCCGGGATCACCCGCCACACGGGACGTACTCAGCCCACTGTGATCACATGAGTATGATCACATGAGCATGATCACGTGACCGCGATTGCCGCGCCGGATGCCACCCAATTCCGCGTTCGCAGTCCGCAGGCGGAAGGCGTGTCGCTATGTCTGTTCACCGGCGATGTCGAACAGCAGGTGCCGATGGCGCGTGACGGCGATGACTGGACGGTGCAGATGCCCGGCAATCTGGCGGGCGCGGCCTATGGCTTTCGCGCCAGCGGTACCTGGGCGCCCGACCAGGGATTGTGGTTCGATGCCACCAAATTGCTGGTCGATCCGCATGCGACGCAGCTCGATCGCGCGTTTGTATTCGACCCCGCACTGGCGCAATACGGTGCAGACACGGCGGCGCTGATGCCGCGTGCACTGGTGCCTGGCATAGTGCCGGACGTGCCTCATGTTCCGCCGGTGTTTGCGACCGGCGGGCTGATTTACGAAGTCCACGTGCGCAGCCTGACGTGGCTGCACCCAGATATCCCTGCAAAGCAGCGCGGCACTATCGCCGCGCTGGCGCACCCGGCGATCATTGCGCATCTGCAAAAACTGCATGTCGCGGCGGTCGAATTGATGCCGATCGTCGCCTGGATCGATGAACGTCATCTGGGACCGCTCGGCCTGACCAATGCCTGGGGCTATAACCCGGTCGCGCCGATGGCGCTCGAACCGCGGCTGTGCCCCGGCGGGATTGCCGAACTGGCCGCCACGGTCGCCGCGCTGCGCGCCGCCGGGATCGGCGTCATTCTCGATCTGGTGTTCAACCATACCGGCGAAAGCGATGTGCTCGGGCCATTGCTGTCATTTCGCGGGATCGACAACGCCGTCTATGCGCATGACGGCGATGGCACGCCGGTCAACGATACTGGCTGTGGCAACACGCTCGATTTCACCAATGCGGCGTTTCGTACGCTGGTGCTTGACAGTTTGCGCCACTTTGTGCGGCACGCCGGGGTCGATGGGTTCCGCTTTGATCTGGCCACGATCATCGCGCGCGGGCCAGGGTTTGCCACCAATGCGCCGATCTTTTCCGAAATTGCCGCAGATCCCTGGTTGTGCGACCGGGTGCTGATTGCCGAACCGTGGGATATCGGACCGGGCGGGTATCAACTGGGGCATTTCCCCGCGCGCTGGCTGGAATGGAATGACCGCTGGCGCGACGATGTGCGGCGATTCTGGCGCGGCGATGCGCCCATCGGCGTTTTGGCGACGCGCATGGCCGGATCCGCCGATGTGTTCGGGCCTTGCGCCGATCGGGCGTGCCGTTCGGTCGCTTTCCTCGCCGCGCATGACGGGTTCACGCTCGCCGACACGCTGGCCTATGATCAGCGCCACAACCTGGCCAATGGCGAAGAAAACCGCGACGGCACAGGCGAAAATTATAGCTGGAACAACGGTGCGGAGGGGCCGAGCGATGACCCTGCCGTGCTGGGCCGCCGCGCCGCCTGTGCCCGCGCGATGCTGGGCACGCTGTTTGCGTCGGCGGGCACGATCATGCTGACCGCCGGTGACGAATTCGGCCGTAGCCAGAACGGCAACAACAACGCTTATGCGCAAGACAGCGCGCTGACCTGGCTCGACTGGACGAACCGCGATACCGAATTGGAAGAGCACGTTGCCGTTTTGGCCGCATGGCGTGCCGCGCATTACCCCGCGCGTGCGATGTTTCCTGAAAATGGCGCGTGGCAGACGCTGGATGGCCGCACGATGACGCCGGGCGACTGGGATGCGCCCGGTGCCAATGGCTTTGCCTGGCGCGCGCCCAATGGTGCGCGCGTTGCTGTCGATCGCGCCTCGATCGAGGTTATTCCCAGTGCATCAGCGGTGCTGCCGGCGCCATAGCGGCAGGGAGCGGTGTCGTCTTGACCGGCGTCACCGATGGCTTTTGCTGTGGCGCGGATGCCCTTTGCTGCGGCACAGATTCTGGTGCCAATTGCCGCAACAGCGACAGGCCCAATTCCCATTCGCCGATACCTGAACGCGCATTGATGTGGCCAATCGCACCCGCATCGACAAATCGCGAGCCCCACCGCTGCGCCACTTGGCGCGCCTGGGCCATGCCGATAAACGGATCATCGCGGCTGGCCACGACGAT
>JAYTHT010000568.1:0-9142 GCA_043732365.1 Novosphingobium sp.
GCCGACCTGATCATTGCCCTGGGATCGCGGTTTGATGACCGGGTGACCGGCCGGCTCGACGCATTTGCGCCCAACAGCCTGAAAATCCACGTCGATATCGATCGGGCCTCGATCAACAAGATCGTCAAGGTCGATCTGCCGATCGTTGGCGATTGCGCGGTCGTGATCAATCAGATGATCGCCGCCTGGCGTCAGGCCGGGCACGAACAGGCCGATCTGTCGGATTGGTACGCGCATATCGATGGCTGGCGCGCGCGCAAAAGCCTGGCCTATCCGTTGCGCGGGCAGGACATCATGCCGCAAAAGGCGATCGAGCGGCTGTATGAACTGACCAAGCATCGCGACCCGGTGATCAGCACAGAAGTCGGCCAGCATCAGATGTGGGCGGCGCAGCATTTCCATTTCCAGGGGCCCAACAAATGGCTGACCTCGGGGGGCCTTGGCACAATGGGCTATGGCCTGCCCGCCGCGATCGGCGCGCAGGCGGGGCTGCCCGATGCACTGGTCATCGACATCGCGGGCGATGCCTCGATCCAGATGAACATCCAGGAAATGGGCACGGCCAGCCAATACCGCCTGCCAGTCAAAGTGTTCGTGTTGAACAACGAATGGATGGGCATGGTGCGTCAGTGGCAGGAACTGATCTATGAAAGCCGCTATTCAAACACGTATTCGGACAGCCTGCCCGATTTTGTGAAACTGGCCGAAGCCTATGGCTGGAAAGGCATCCGCATCACTTCGATGGATGAGCTGGACGCGGGCATTCAGGCGATGATTGATCATGACGGGCCGGTGTTTGTCGATTGCGTGGTGGTCAAGGAAGCCAACTGTTTCCCGATGATCCCGTCGGGTGCCGCGCACACCGACATGATCCTGTATGGCGATGAAGTCGTCAGAATCATGGACGACAGCGCCAAAGCGCTGGTCTGAGAAAGCATTGCTCATGAACACGACGATTGCTGAAGTGTCGGCCAAAGAGACGTCAGAGCGTCACGTCCTGACCATCACCGTCGACAACGAAGCGGGTATTCTCGCCAAGATCGCCGGGCTGTTCACCGCGCGCGGGTACAACATCGACAGCCTGACCGTGGCAGACATTACCGAAACCCACGAAGTCAGCCGGATCACGATCGTCACCCACGGCCCGCCGTCGGTCATCGACCAGATTCGGGCGCAGTTGGAACGGCTGGTGCCGGTGCACAAAGTCGTCGATCTGACCGAACTGGGCCCATACGTCGAACGCGAACTGGCCCTAATCAAAGTGTGCGGCACGGGCAACGACCGGGTCGAGGCGCTGCGTGTCGCCGACATCTTTCGCGCCAAAGTGGTCGACACCACGACATCCAGCTTTGTCTTCGAACTGACCGGCGCGCCTGACAAGATCAACGCGTTCGTCGCGCTGATGAAAGAACTGGGCCTGGTCGAAGTCAGCCGGTCCGGCGTCGTCGGCATGGTGCGCGGCAAGGAAGCCGCCTGAATTTTTTTGTCGATAAATCAATTATCTATTTGCAGAAACGGAACCGACATGAAGGTCTATTACGACGCCGACGCCGATCTCAACCTGATCATCGACAAGAAAATCGCGGTCCTGGGCTATGGCAGCCAGGGCCACGCCCACGCGCAGAATTTGCGCGATTCGGGCATCAAGAACGTCGCGGTTGCGCTGCGTCCCGGTTCGGCCAGCGCCACCAAGGCAGAGGCTGCCGGATTCAAAGTAATGCCGAATGCCGAAGCTGCTGCATGGGCCGACATCCTGATGATCCTGGCCCCCGACGAGCATCAGGCGGCGATCTATTCCGAAGATCTCCATGCCAATATGCGCCCCGGCACCGCACTGGCGTTTGCGCACGGGCTGAATGTGCATTTTGGCCTGATCGAGCCACGCAAGGATATCGACGTGATCATGATCGCGCCAAAGGGCCCCGGCCACACCGTGCGCAGCGAATATGTGCGTGGTGGCGGCGTGCCCTGCCTGATCGCGATTGCGCAGGATGCCACCGGCAATGCGCATGACGTTGCGCTGGCTTATGCATCGGGCGTTGGCGGCGGCCGGTCGGGCATTATCGAAACCAATTTCCGCGAAGAATGCGAAACCGATCTGTTTGGCGAACAGGCCGTGCTGTGCGGTGGCCTGACCCACCTGATCCAGGCCGGGTTTGAAACGTTGGTCGAGGCCGGTTACGCGCCTGAAATGGCCTATTTCGAATGTCTGCACGAAGTGAAGCTGATCGTTGACCTGATCTATGAAGGCGGCATCGCCAACATGCGCTATTCGATTTCGAACACCGCAGAATACGGCGACATCACGAGCGGTCCGCGCATCATCACATCGGAAACAAAGGCCGAAATGAAGCGCGTGCTGGCCGACATCCAGGCCGGTCGCTTCGTCAAGAACTTCGTGCTCGACAACCGCGCGGGGCAACCCGAGTTGAAAGCCGCCCGCAAAGCCGCCGCCGCGCATCCGATCGAACAGACCGGCGCCGCGCTACGCGCAATGATGCCATGGATCGGCGCCAACAAGCTGGTTGACCAGACCAAGAACTGAGCCGACCTATCGTTTCAAGGATGGGGCTTCGCGTTCGCGCAAAGCCCCTTTTTTGGGGTCATGCCGATCACAAATATGCTTCGACGAATAAGCTGGATTAGTGGGAAATAGACGTCTGTTCACAATTCGCTCGTCATGGCGGACTTGATCCAGCATTCATCGCGCGGCTGGGCACGATGTCCGACTACCGATTGCTAATAGCCCGGTTTTGCGCCAATCCAGGCCTCCTACCCAAAGGATGGATAGATGCCGGATCAAGTCCGGCATGACGAAAGGTAGCGCGGTGCTTGCAATCAATCAAATCGCTCGTTTCCGGCAGGCGGCATACGCAACGTCATTATGTCCTGCGGTGTCACATAGCGCTTTTGCATGTCCGACCGACGCGGTATAGCTCCCTGACGAACGCAGCATAGCGTCGGGCACGGGAGAGCAAACGATGACGACCGCACGCAGGCCCATATCATCGGCCCCGATTTCCAAAGGGATGGCGATGGGTCTGATCGCGCTACTGTTTGCCGGCAATGCGTTGAATTACGTTGATCGGCAGGTCGTTGCGCTGCTAAAACCCACGTTGCAGTTGGCGTTTCACTGGTCCGATGGCGATTATGCCAATCTGGGCGCGGCGTTTCAACTGGCCGCGGCCAGCGCGCTGGTGTTTGTCGGCTGGTTTATCGATCGGCTGGGTGTGCGGGTCAGCTATGGGCTGGCGGTGCTGGTGTGGAGCCTGGCCGGGATGGCGCATGCCGTGGCCAGCACGGTTACGCAATTCGTTGGCGCCCGCGTGGTGCTGGGGATTGGCGAAACGGTCAGCACGCCGGCGACCGTCAAGGCCGTAACGCTGTATCTGACCCCGACGCAGCGCAACCATGCGCTGGGCATGATCAACACTGCGCCCAATATCGGCGCAATCCTGACCCCGCTGATCATCCCGCCATTTGCAGTCGCCTTTGGCTGGAAAGCTGCGTTTGTGGTGACGGGCGGGCTTGGTCTGGTGTGGCTGCTCGCCTGGGTGCTGAGCACGCGCACGCTCGAACCGGTGGGCGCCGTGGCCGAACGCGCGCCGGTCGAATGGGGCCATATGCTGCGCGAGCGCAGCAGTTGGACCGTGATCGGCGCAAAGTTCTGGACCGATGGAGTGTGGTGGTTCGTGCTGTTCTGGATGCCCGATTATTTTCATCGAGTTTTTGGCATGGAACAAGCGCGGCTGGGCCAGCCGATCGCGCTCGTGTTTGCGCTGGCCGCAACCGGCGCGCTGACGGCGGGGTGGCTGTATCCACGATTGCTGCGCGAGGGTCTGGGGATCGATCGGGCGCGCAAACTGGCGATGTTGCTGTTTGCGCTGGTGGTTCTGGCGATGCCACTGGCATTGCTGGCGCAAGGTCCATGGGTTGCGGCGCTGCTGATCGGGATGGGCCTGTTTGCGCATCAGGGATTTTCGACCAGTATCTTTGGCATGGCGACCGACATTGTCCCGGCGCGCCATATCGCCAGCGTAATCGCGCTGGGCGCGGTGGCGGGCAATCTGGCGGGTATGGCGGTGATCGAACTGGCCGGATATTCGCTGCACACCGGGCTTGGCTATGCGCCTATGTTTCTGTTTTGCGGGCTCGCCTATCTGGTGGCGCTGGGCTGGATTCAGCTGGTCATGCCCAGGCTGGTGGCGGCCGACTAAGCAAGGCGATCATAACGCTTCCAAACACACCGCCAAATCGACCGTAAATGGTGGGAAGCGGACACCTGTCCACAATCTGCTCGTCATGCCGGACTTGATCCGGCATCCTTCGTGCGGTTGGGCGCCGATGTCCGACAACGGATTGCCGATGGCCTAGTCTCGCCCCAATCCAGGCCTCCTGCGTAAAGGATGGATGGATGCCGGATCAAGTCCGGCATGACGAAAGATCGCGCGGTCAGGCGGTTGCGAGCATGTCTGCAAGCGGTCGTTATGCGCCAAGCTGTGTTGGCAAACGACCTATTCGCCATCGCCATAAAAAAGGGGGCCGGTGCGCATGGCACCGGCCCCCTTTTCTTCCGGTCCGCCGATCAGAAATTGTAGCGGAGCGTCGCGCCAAAATAGCGGTCGGAATCGCGTGGGATCTGATAGATGTACGATCCGCCAGGTCCGCCTGTGCCGATCGTTGATGCATAGTGGTTGTTGAACAGGTTCTTGACCACGAACGACACCCGGTAATGTTTGCCGAGGTCGACCGCCGCAATGCTGGCGTCGACTTGCGCATAGCCCGCAATGATCTGCTGATTGAATGCAGCGATTTGCGCGGCGGTGTTGGTCGCTTGCAGTGTCGACACCTGCTTGCTGGTGTAAGAGGCCAGGCCATTGAATTCGATCGCGAAGGGTAGCCCGGTAATTTCAGCCGTGTAAGTTGCGCCGAGGTTGCCCTTGTTCTTTGGCGCAAACGCCAGCGGCGTGCCGGGGGTGATATAGTTATTCTTCTGAGCTGCCGGCGGTTCATTGAACTGATCAACCCGGGCATCGGTATAACTGTATCCGCCGTTGATCGTCAGGCTGCGGCTTGGGCGGATCAGCAATTCTGCCTCTGCGCCGCGGGTTGAAACTTTGCCCGCGTTGATGATCGTGGTGGTGACCGTTCCATTGACCGTGGTGGGGTAATTAGCCTGGTAATTGTTGACCTTGGTATAGAACCCATCGATGTTGAAAATCACCCGGCCATTGGCAAAGCTGTTTTTCATGCCGCCTTCAAACGCATTCGACGTTTCGGCAGAAATCGGTGCGGTGTTGAAATACTGCATGTTGTAGAACACGTTGAACGCCGGACCTTTGTATCCGCGCGAATAGCTGGCGTAGAGCATGTGATTGCGCGCGACATCATATTCCAGCGCAGCTTTGCCCGACACATTGTTCGCGCTCGTCGATCCGGTCCACGGCGTGCCGGTAAAGCCCGCGCCGGTGGTGTTTTTGGCAGCAGCGACATTGGCGTCAAAATCGGCGCCGATCCCGGCGGGCGCGCCAACCCCTGGATACGTGTTGCCGGTAAAGTTGTCGGTGCGCGTATCATAAGCGGTAACTTTGTCATGGGTATAACGCAGGCCCGTAACCGCCCGGAATGTCGGGGCAAAATGCCACGTTGCCTGACCATATGCCGCCGCGTTGTAGAACGTCGATCCAAACACGCCGGTGCCCGATGGATTGACGATAGTCGATTGCGCCGCGGGACACGGGGTCAGTCCGTTGGGCTGTGTCGCGGCGGTCGTCGCGGTGCAATAGGTGTCGGTGCGGGTATACGTGCGCGCAGCAACGGCCTGATAATAAAACGCGCCGACCACGTAGTCGAGAAACCCGCCAGTCGGCGAAGTCAGGCGCAATTCTTGGGTAAAGGTATGCGCGCGTTCCGGGCCATCGTCGTGGATCAACGGATACCCGCGATAGACCTGATCGATCCAGTCACCGTCGCGGATTTCCTCGTTGTTCCATTGGCGGAACGACGTGATCGAGCTCAACGTGTGCCGGCCGAGCGCCAGATCGGCCTGGACCGATCCGCCATAGGTTTCCTCATTGGTATGGTTGGGCAGGCTTTGGATGCTTTGCCTGGTGGCGCCGTAGCGTGCCGTGGGCAAAATGCTTTCGATCGCGAGTTGCCCGGCAGTTGGCGCGGTATTCAGCCCGCCGATGACAAAGGCGCAGCAATTGTCATCAGATTTGCGATAATCGGCCAACACCTTGATATGCAGGTTTTCACCCACATCGCCCACCAATTGCCCGCGCACGCCATAGTGCTTGTACCCGTTGATCTTGCTGTGGGTGGTCGAATCCCAGATGTTACCTTTGTAATCGCTGTAAAATCCGGTCACGCCGGCGCGCCAGGCGTCGCTGATCGGGCCGCTGATGCTGGCCTTCACTTTATATTCGCCGCCGGTGAACCCTTCGACATCCATATAGCCGCCAAGCGTCTTGCCGGGCTCTTTGGTGACGATGTTGATCACGCCGGCAGAAGAATTCTTGCCAAACAGCGTGCCCTGGGGTCCGCGCAGCACTTCGACCCGGTCGATGTCATACAGATCGCCAAAGCTTTCGCCCGCACGCGCCAGCACCACCCCGTCGAGCACGCTCGTGACGCTGGGTTCGGCTGCGATCGAGAAACTGACCGTGCCCAGACCGCGCAGAAACAGCGCGGAATTGAGGCTGGTATCGCCTTTGACGAATGTCAGCGCCGGCACCAGCCGCTGCGTATCCTCGATATTGTTGGTCGACAGGCGCGCCATCGCATCGCCCGACACAACCGTGATCGCGACGGGAACTTTTTGCAGCGGTTCGGCGCGTTTTTGGGCGGTGACGATAATTTCGGCAGGCGCTGTGGTATCTACCACCGGTGTGGCGGCGGCATCAGCAGCACGCACGGGCGTGGCAGCGATCGCCAGCAGTGACACAGACAACAGCGTGTAATATTTTGATTTCATGTCGATCTCCCCTTGAACACGGCGTTTGCGACACCCGTCCGATTTCCTGTTTGCGGCGGTTCAGCGCCAGCGAACTGCCGTTGAACCCGCAATATATCAATTATTTTTGTAGAGAAATAACGTGCTCGGTCAACACATCACAACCCAGAGTCGGCAGACGCACCAAATCGCGCGCAATGCCGGCAAAACCAGTTCCGCTTGGCGACGTCAGGATCATATAAGGAATTGATTTCATAATATTCTCCCACTCCATGAGCAACGCGGTGGCGACCCTGGCGCATTATCCGGGCATTGCTGCCGGGCTTGCGATTGATGGTTGATTTGCCGATCAACGCTCGATATGTCAACCGGTGTCATAACGACCCTGCAAATAGTCCGGCGGCCATAGCCAACCGGGAAAAATGCTGCGGACGCAATGTGGGATGTGTGATGGAAAGCCGGTTTTCAGCGATTGATACGGGATTCGAGCTGACTTTCGCCGGTCGCACGGTGCTGCGCCACACTGATGTGTGTCCTGCGCTGACAGTGGCCCGGGGCAAGCCCGATGTTACCATGCTGCGTGGCAATTTCCGGATCGATGACGCGCCCTACGACCTAGTTACCCCACTTGGCTGGCGGCAGGACGGCGATGTGATCGTCATGCTCGACGGCACCGCCGAAATCGCGCGCATCGCGATCACCGCCAATGGCCTGATCATCACCGCGATCGACCCGGCGCATGATCGCTTGTCGTTGCATGTCCATGCCGGCCCTGACGAAACCGTGTGGGGCGGAGGCGAACAGATGAGCCATTTCGCGCTGAATGGCCGCCGTTATCCAATGTGGACCAGCGAGCCGGGCGTCGGGCGCGACAAATCGACGCTATTGACGCAAATGATGGACGAAACCGGGATGGCCGGGGGCGATTACTGGAACACCAATTACCCCCAGCCGACATTCCTGACGTCGCGCTGGCTGGCGGTGCATTGCACGACCACGTGTTACAGCGTGCTCGATTTCACCGACCCTGTGCGCAACACGGTCGAAGTGTGGGCCAATGTTGCCGAAATCGTGCTGTTTGCCGGCGACGGGCCGCAAGACCTGATCGGGCAAATCTCGAGCTATTTCGGTCGTCCGCGCGCCTTGCCCGACTGGGCCATCGGCGGCGCGATCCTGGGGCTGAAACAGGGCATGGAAAGCTTTGTCCGGCTCGACGCATTTCTGGACAGCGGTGCAGCAATTTGCGGGCTGTGGTGCGAAGACTGGGCGGGCATCCGCGAAACCAGCTTTGGTCGCCGCCTGTTCTGGGACTGGACGTGGAGCCGTAGCCGTTATCCCGACTTGCCCCGACGCATTCGCGAATTGAACGCACGCGGCATCCGCTTTCTGGCTTATGCCAATCCCTATCTGGCGATCGATGGCGCGCAATATCTTGAAGCGGCGGCAGGCGGGCATTTGTGCCTGCGGCTGGACAGCGATGCGCCGTATCATGTTGATTTCGGGGAATTCGACTGCGGTGTGATCGATTTTACCCGCGCTGAAACGTGCGAATGGTTTGCCGAATGGGTGCTGGCGCGCGAACTGCTCGACATCGGCATTTCGGGATGGATGGCCGATTTTGGCGAATACCTGCCAACCGATGTGCGGCTGGCCAGCGGGATCGACGCGATGGCGGCACACAACGCGTGGCCGGTGCTGTGGGCGCAAGTCAACGACCGGGCGCTGGCATTGCGCGGGCAACAGGGCGACGCGCTGTTTTTCATGCGCGCCGGGTTTTCGGGCGTGTCGCGCTACTGCCCGCTGCTATGGGCGGGTGACCAATCGGTCGATTTTACCCGTCATGACGGCATCGGTACAGTGATCACTGCCGCGCTGTCGGCGGGCCTCGTCGGCAATGCCTACAGCCATTCCGATTGCGGCGGTTATACCTCGCTCCACGGCAATATCCGCACCGCCGAATTGATGCAGCGCTGGTGCGAACTGGCCGCGTTTGCCCCGGTCATGCGCAGCCACGAAGGCAATCGCCCCGACGACAATCTGCAATACGACAGCACGCTCGAACTGATCGTCTGTTTTGCACGCTGGAGCCAGGTGCATGCCCTGCTCGCCCCCTACACCCGCGCGCTATGCGATGAAGCGGTCGCGACCGGACTGCCCGCCCAGCGCGCTTTGTTTGTGCACTATCCT
>JAYTHT010000569.1:0-24490 GCA_043732365.1 Novosphingobium sp.
GTGGCCGAAGCAACCCGCGAAGAATTGCCACGCAAATTTACCGCGCTGAATTTCTCCGCCGGGATCGAGGATTGGATGCGCGCGGTCTTTGCCTGCAACGCTTATGTCGACGAACAGGCGCCGTGGGCGTTGCGCAAGAGCGATCCCGACCGGATGCGCGCTGTGCTGTATACGCTGTTCATGGCCATCCGCGATTTGACGATCGCGATCGCACCCGTCGTGCCAGCAACCGCAGATAAAGTTCTGGATCAAATGGGAATTCCTGATGATCAGCGGAGCATCACCGATCTGACGCGGGCAGATTGGTACGTCGCACGCGTAGCGACGGGCGAACGCCTGAAAGCCCCGATTGCGGCGTTTCCGCGTATCGAAATGCCCGTCGAAGAGACCGTCGCCTGATGTTGATCGATTCGCATTGCCATCTGAACTACAAAGGCCTGATCGAGCACCAGGGCGAAATTCTGGCGCGCGCGCGCGATCGCGGTGTGCGCGGTTTCCTCAACATTTCAACGCGCCAGAGCGAATGGGGCGCCGTGATCGCCACCGCGCACCGTGAAAACGATGTCTGGGCCAGCGTCGGCATTCATCCGCATGAGGCCGATGGCCATGCCGACCTGGGCGCGGGCGTGCTGGCCGCCGCGACCCAGGATCCGCGCGTCATTGCCATCGGCGAAACCGGGCTCGATTATTTCTACGACCATTCCGACCGGCAAGTGCAGCAGGCGCTATTCCGCATTCACATCGGCGTGGCGCGCGACACCGGCCTGCCGCTGATCATCCACACGCGCGATGCCGAGGATGATACGCTCCGAATACTGGCCGATGAAACGGGGAAGGGGGCCTTCCCCGCCTTGATCCATTGTTTCACCGCAACGGCGGATTTTGGCCGCGCAGTACTCGATCTGGGGCTGACAATTTCGCTGTCGGGCATTGTGACATTCAAAAATGCCAAAGACTTGCAGGCATTTGCGGCGGAAATACCCGAAGATCGCGTGCTGGTTGAAACCGACGCGCCGTTTCTGGCGCCAATTCCGCATCGCGGCAAAACGTGCGAGCCGGCTTTCGTCGCAGACACGCTGGCGCATGTCGCAGCCTTGCGCGGTACCAGCGCCGAAGCACTGGCCGAAACGACCGGCGCCAATTTCCGCAAACTGTTTTGGAAAGCCGGCCTATGAAACTGACCATGCTGGGGTCTGGCACATCGACCGGCGTGCCACGCATCGGCAACGACTGGGGCGATTGCGACCCTGCCGAACCGCGCAACCGGCGCACGCGCGTGGCGATCATTGTCGAGGGCGATGACGGATCGCGGCTGCTGATCGATACGCCGCCCGATTTGCGCGCGCAGTTGCTGGCCGCCGACATCGGACGGATCGATGGCGTGTTGTGGACGCATGATCATGCCGATCATACTCACGGTATCGATGATTTGCGGCCCTTGCGCATGGGGCGCACCGGGCCAATCGCGGCCTATGCGTCGGATGAAACCGTGCGGCGGTTGCGCATGCGATTCGGCTATGTGTTTGCTGGCGAGTTCGGCTATTCGACGATCTGCACGCTCGCAAACCTGAAACAGGTCCGGTTGGTGGCAGGGATGGCGATCAGCCATTGCCAGATGCCGCACGGGCCAGCGCAATCAACCGCATTCCGCTTTGATCAAGGTGGAAAATCAATTGGTTATGCGACGGATTTTAGCGAGATTACACCGGAAATGGTCGACTTGTTCTATAAAGTAGATGTGCTTGTGGTCGATGCACTGCGCCGCAGTCCGCATCCAACGCATGCCCATCTGGCGATGGCGCTCGAACTGGCCGAAAAGACCCGAGCCGGCCATGCGATCCTGACGCATCTCGACAAATCGATGGATTACCGCACGTTGTGCGATGAACTGCCCGAACGGACCGAGCCGGGCTATGACGGCCTGGAGCGTATACTGTGAACGCAATACACACCTTTACCGGCGACGACTGGGTACGCGTGATCGCCATCGGGATGGCGCTGACCTTGGTCCTCGGTCGCGGCGTCACCAATGGCTTTCGCGTGCCGCGCGCATCGTGGCCGACTTTAGTCTGGATGATGCTGGTCTGGGTTGCAATTATCGCCGCTGCCGCTTTGGCGTTTCAGCATTTCCGCCCCGGTGGGTAACTGACCGGTAGGCGGATTGCCGACGGTTGTGATATTGCCGATTTAACATAATCATTATTATCAAACTACCAGTTGGCAATAGCGTGAGCTGAGCCTCGAATGCTTCCAGAGCGATCCCGACCCGCTTGCCTCCGCGACCGATCAGGTGTTGCCAGGTTTCCTGATAGGCCGCCCCTGATGCCAGCGTTTCTGCTTTGAAGCTCTCGTGCGCTTAATCACGTTCCACAAACTGCCGGATCGCCTCACGCAGCAGCCAGTGGGCCGAACGGTCCCGCGGGGCGCCAATGTCCATGAAATCAACGAGAGGGTGACATTTATGGAAACGCATCAATCCATGGCAGCAAATTCGCGCAAGGTCGTACGCACCTCATCGACTTTGGCGGCGGCCACCAACAGGTTTTCGCCATCGAGAATAGTCAATGCCCGGCCGAGCAATTCGAGCGCGTGTTCGACCGTGCCGTCAGCCGTATCAATGTTCATCGCATGTTCCCATCGAACTCTTGTTGTCGCCCGCCAATCACTCCGGATTTGTCCGGATTGCGAGGCAAACAACGGCCAAAATGAGGCAGACGGCCGGGTATTGAATCCATTCTGGCTTCAGGAGGATCAGCGCGCCTCGATCATTATCACATTGATTGTAAACGAACCGTCTGATTCAATTTCGAAATGCTGCGCAATTTCGACCCCGGCCAGCGTCTGCAACGCGCAAATAACCACGATATGCGCAGCAGGTGTGCGGATTTGCGCCGTCCAGGTGGGAGGTTTCGGCGGCGCAATCACATCGACGAACATTGCGGGCGCCCCCGGTTTCAACACTGGGGCGCGAAGGTGGGCAGCGCCGGTTTGAACACCCACAGGACGGCGTGCTGGTTTTTGTGCAGCACGTCCTGGCCGACGTCGATCGCGTTGATTTCCGCCTGATGGCGCAAATTCCGGCGGTCTGATTCCGAAGGGCTGGTCGAAGGGCTTGCCAGCCCGGCGGGACTTGCGCATCACGCCAGCCATGACCACCATTTCCGATCCGCAAAAACCTATGGCCCGTTTGTTATCGATCATGGCGCGTTTGCGCAATCCGGTCGGGGGATGCGAATGGGACCTGGCGCAAGATTTCGGCTCGATCGCGCCCTATACGATCGAGGAGGCCTATGAAGTTGCCGACGCGATCGCACGCGACGATATCGCCGCCTTGCGTGAGGAATTGGGCGACCTTTTGCTCCAGGTCGTGTTCCACAGTCGCATCGCCCAAGAGGCCGGGCACTTTGCATTTGGCGATGTCGCCGACGCTATCTCAGGCAAAATGGAGGCCCGCCACCCGCACATCTTTGGTTGCGAGGATGAAGCCGGGCAATCACGGCAGGTGCGCTGGGAAAACGCCAAAGCCGCCGAACGCGCGGCCAAAGGCGCAACCAGCGCGATCGATGGGGTAGCGCTTGCCCTGCCCGCATTGATGCGCGCGGAAAAGTTGCAGAAACGCGCCGCGCGTGTCGGGTTCGACTGGCCCGATCCGAGTGGACCGGCGGCCAAAGTCATCGAGGAAACTGCCGAATTGGCCTCGGCCGCGACCGACGCGGAGCGGATCGAAGAAGCCGGCGATTTCCTGTTCGCCGCGGCCAATCTGGTACGCGCCTATGGCATCGCGCCCGAAGACGCGCTGCGCAGTGCCAATGCCAAATTCGAACGGCGGTTTCGTGCGATGGAGGCACTGGCCGGCGGCAGCATCGCAGACCGCGATCTGGCTGCCCAAGAAGCGCTGTGGCTGGCAGTCAAAGCCGATGAAAAATCAAAGGCTTGAAAAACGGCCTAGTTCACGCGGGGTAAGCCGCACGCGAATGCGCGACGCGGGACGGCCTTGGGCATCCTCGATATCGTGTTCCGACAGGATTTCGCCATGGGCATGCAGCCAGGCCAGTTTCTGCCCTTCAGCCATCGGCACAGTCATTTCCAAAGTCTGCGCTTCGCCCGTCAATACAATGCCGACGCGTTCGATCAGGGCATCGACCCCTTCCCCGGTCACCGCCGAAATCGGCACAGACACGCGATCGGGCACATCGTGCGCGATCAGATCGTCGCGCATCGCGCGGTCGTCGGGTGACAGCATGTCGATCTTGTTCCACGCCTCGATGATCGGCACGCTGGCGCCGTCCGCATCGATTACGCCCAGATCGGTCAGGATCATTTCGACTTCGCGTTTCTGTTCGGCGCTGGCGGGATTGGCGACGTCGCGCACGTGGATGATCACGTCGGCGGCGGTCACTTCTTCCAGTGTGGCACGAAATGCCGCGACCAACTGTGTCGGCAGGTCGGAAATGAACCCGACGGTGTCGGACAAGATCGCCTTGTCCACTGCCGGCAGGCGGATTGCGCGCATCGTCGGGTCGAGCGTGGCGAACAACAAATCCTCGGCCATGACCGTTGCCCCGGTCAACCGGTTGAACAGCGTCGATTTGCCCGCATTGGTATAACCGACGAGCGCGATCACCGGCCATGGCGCGCGCTGGCGCCGTTCGCGGTGAAGCCCGCGCGTTTTGCGCACCTGATCCAGTTCCTTGCGGATACGCGCCATGCGGCCACGGATCAGACGGCGATCGGCTTCGATCTGCGTTTCACCCGGGCCGCCCAGAAAGCCGAACCCGCCGCGCTGACGTTCGAGGTGGGTCCATGACCGCACGAGGCGCCCGGCCTGGTAATCCAGATGCGCCAGTTCGACTTGCATCCGCCCTTCGGCCGTGGCGGCGCGTTCGCCAAAAATTTCGAGGATCAGCCCGGTGCGGTCGATCACTTTGCGGCGCAATTTGTCTTCCAGATTGCGCTGCTGGATCGCTGACAGCGCGCCGTCGACAATCACCAGTTCGGCCCCCGATTGTTCGCACGCGACCGCGATACGATCAACCTGGCCTTCACCAAACAACGTGGCCGGGCGCACCGCCCGGATCGGCAGGATAAAGGCATCCGCGATCTCGATGCCGATCGCCCGGGCCAGCCCAAGTGCTTCATCCAGCCGGGACTCGGCATCGAGTCCGCCCTTTTGACGCATATCGGGCAATACCACGAGCGCCTTGGCGCCGCGGGTGACTTCGCCCATCAAATCGTCGGTATTACGTCCAAATTCAAAACCGCTCATTTCACCGAGCCTAAACCATCGCGCAATTGGTGGAAACCAATTTTCGCATGCGGATCAGGCCCGGTGGATGTCCAGATCAGACGGTTTCGCCGTCCCAATCGCCCGATAGGTCGACATGACCCGCTGGCTGGATCGTGGAAACGGCGTGTTTGTAGGCCAGCTGCACATAGCCTTCGCGTTCGAGCAGCATGCAGAACAAGTCATACGCAGCGACTTTGCCCTGCAACATTACGCCGTTAACCAGGAACATCGTGACCTGCACGCCTGCATCGCGCACGCTCGACAGGAACACTTCCTGCAGCAGGCGTTTCTTGGTGGTTTCGTCGCCACCGGATTGGAAATGCGCGACCGCCAGTTGCTGGCCGGGCATGATCGTGCTGATCGCGTGTTTGTAGACCAGTTGCGACTGGCCATCGCGGCGCAACAGGATCGAGAAATTGTCAAACCAGGTGACAATGCCCTGCAGCTTGACGCCCTTCACCAGGAACATGGTGACGGGAACCTTGTTTTTGCGCAAGTGGTTGAGGAAAACATCCTGCAAGTTCTGACCCTTTCCGCCTGAGGGAATGCTGGCAGAGGGCGTTGCGGCAGGCGCTGTGTGAATGGTAGCGGGGGGTGCCGAAGACACTGGTGCAGCGACTGAGGGAGTTGCTTCCATTTCTTCCTCGTCCTTGGCTGAGCGGGGACGTGCGGAGAGTGTACGACCGGCCATTTTGTATGACTCCTTGGTGTTTTATATTGGCTAGACCCCCGGTTTCCCGGGTGTTTTCGCGATCTGGCATGGCTATCACCACGCCGCTTAGAGCCTTCTTATAACCAGCCTGCCCCCCTGCCGTAAACCCGCAACTTGTCCCAGCGCCGCCCTTCCAATAGAACTTGGGTCGCCTAGCCTGCTTCTTCCTCTTCATCTTCGCGCCGTTCGACCATGCCGAGCAGCTTTAATTTGCGGTGCAAGGCGGACCGTTCCATGCCGATAAAGCTCGCAGTTTTGGAGATATTGCCCGAAAAACGGCGAATCTGGACGCGCAGATATTCGCGTTCAAAATTCTCGCGCGCCTCGCGCAACGGCACACCCATCAGCGAAGCGGTGCCGCTGTCGCCGGCCATCGGCGTCGCAATGATTTCGGTGGGCAGCATGTCACCCTCGATCCGCGCCAGACGCCCGCGCGGGACCAGGATCATCGTACGTTCGACCACATTGCGCAATTGGCGGACATTGCCCGGCCAGTCATAACTTTGCAGCGCAGCCATTGCCTCTGATGCGACGCCCGGCGCGGGCAGCCCCTGTTCGGTTGCAAACCGGGCGAAGAAATGGTCGATCAGCGCCGGAATATCCTCGCGCCGATCGGCCAGCTGCGGGATCGCGACGGGCACAACATTGAGCCTGTAGAACAAGTCTTCGCGGAAACGACGTTCGGTGATTTCGCGCTCCAACGGACGCGAACTGGATGATACAACGCGCACATCGACGCGTATTTGCCGATGGCCACCGACGCGGACAAATGCCTGTTCCGTCAACACGCGCAAAATGCGCGCCTGGCTCGATGCGGGCATGTCGGCCACTTCATCCAGGAACAACGTGCCCCCATCTGCCATTTCGAGCAAACCGGCACGCACCAGTTTCCCGTCGATTTCTTCGCCAAACAGCTCTTGCTCAAACCGCTCGGGGGTAATGCGCGCCGAATTGACCGTGACAAATGGGCGTTCGACGCGGTTGCTCCAACTGTGCAGCAATCGCGCCGCGACTTCCTTGCCCGACCCGGCGGGGCCGGTGATCAGCACGCGGCTGCCGGTATGCGCGACGCGTTTCAGAGTCGCGCGGACGGTGTTGATGGCCGACGAATTGCCGGTGAATTCATCTGCCATGCCGAAATCGCGGCGCAAACGCGCGTTTTCGCGGCGCAATTGTTCGGTTTCGGTGGCGCGTTCAACCAGCAGCAACAACCGTTCGGCCTCGAACGGTTTTTCGATGAAATCCATCGCACCACGGCTGATCGCAGAGACCGCCGTGTCGATATTGCCGTGGCCCGAAAAGATCACCACCGGCAATTCGGGTTCGCGTTTCTTGATTTCGTCGAGCACTTCGAGCCCGTCCATCGGGCTGCCATGGAGCCACACATCGAGCAGCACGAGGCTGGGCCGTCGCTCATCGATCGCGGCAAGCGCGGCGGTGCTGTCACCGGCGACGCGGCATGAATAGCCTTCGTCGCTCAGCACGCCTGCGACGAGTTCGCGGATGTCGCGTTCATCGTCGACGATCAGGATATCAAGGGCCATCGGGTAAGTCCTTCACGGCGTTTTTTCACGCACGGTTTTTTCTGGTATGGTTTTTTCGGATATCGGGGACGTTGCGATCGCGGGGCGCAGCGTATCTGATTGATCTGCGCTCTCACTTGCCTGCGATCGGGCGAAGCGCATTGTCACTTGCGCGCCGCCGCCCTTGACCGGCGCAAAGGCCATTTCGCCGCCGTGTTCCTCGACAATCTTGTTGACGATGGCGAGGCCCAGGCCGGTGCCTTTTTCGCGGGTCGTAACATAAGGTTCGAGAATACGGTCGCGCTCTGCAGGCAGGCCAACGCCATTGTCGGCGACGCTGATCGTAATCGACTGGTCATCGCTGTCCAGGCTGACCGCGATACGGCCTTTGTAATCAATGTCTTCGATTTTGGCGCGCGCCTCGATCGCCTCAATCGCGTTTTTCAGGACATTGGTCATGACCTGGCTGAACTGATGACGGTCTGCCTCAAACGGTTCGTTGGGCGATCCGCTGAATGTAAATGCGATCGAACCATGCGCTACTTCCTGTAGAAAGATCGCTTGGCGCGCCAATTCCCCGGCATCTTCGGCACGAAACACCGGTTTTGGCAGGCGCGCGAATTCGGAAAATTCGTCAACCATTTTGCGTAAGTCACCTACCTGACGGATGATTGTCGCGGTCAATTCCTCAAACAATTCGGGGTCGGTCGTGATCTGGCGCAGATACCGCCGCTTCAACCGTTCGGTGGCCAGCTGGATCGGGGTCAAGGGGTTTTTGATCTCGTGCGCGATGCGCCGTGCGACATCGGACCATGCGGCGCGGCGCTGATCGATCAACTGTCGCGTGATATCCTCAAATGTGACGACATAACCATTGGCATCGCGCGTCACTTTGACCGCCAGGGTCAGCAGATCGCCGCCTTTGGCATAATGCACGATGCCGCTGGCATCGCCGCTCGTCACCAGTTGGTACAATTGCGGCGCGACCTGTTGCAACGCGGCGCCGATCGAATCACTGCTGCTGTCTTCGCCCAGCAGTTTTTGCGCCGAGCTGTTGATCAGGCGAATTGTGCCCTCGCGATCGATCGAGACAATGCCTGCGGTAATCGATTCGATTACCGCCTCGATAAATGTGCGACGCACGCCGAGCTGCGCATTGGCGCTGACCAGCGCGTGGGTCTGGGTTTCGAGTTGCGCGGTCATACGATTGAATGCGCGCGCCAGCATACCGACTTCGTCCGATGCCTTGCCATGCGCCACACGCATCGCAAAATTCCCGCTGCCCACTTTTCGCGCAGCCACGACCAGTTCGACCAGCGGCGCGACTTGCCGGTCGGCCAGGCGCAGGGCCGCCCAGACAGCGAGCATCACCAACGACAGTGATATGCCCAACAGCGCCAGATTAAACCGCACTTGCAATGCGCGTGCGCGCCGGGTCAGCATATCATAGGCGCCCACCACGGATTCGGCGCGCCTCCATTGGCTATATGCCAACTGGTCGGAATTGCGCGCAACATACAGATAGACGCCACGCGCGCGATCGATTGGCGTGACCGCCTCGATCTTTTCAGCAGAAGCAGTGACCACCGACGGTTCACCCTGTGACAAGCGTTTCAATACGTCGGCGGTGATTCGCTGGCGCGTGTCATTGCGGGGATCGACAATTGCGGCGGTGCGCAGATTGCCGTCTTCGCCGCGTTCGATGATCGCGGATTCGTCGAGTTTGCGGCTGATCACTTGCCAGGAATAGCCCTCGGCAAATTCACGACTGGTGATCGGCGCCTGGCCCAGATAACTACGCATGTCGCCTGCCATCGCGACGCTTTCCTTGCCCACATCGCGCACTTTGTCAGCGTAATAGCCCTTTGCCAGGCTATTCGCGTTTTCGAGCATGCCGCGCGAATTGTCCGAAAACCAGAATTCGACCCCCGACTGGAACAGCAGCGAGGCAAAGATCACCACCAGCAAAGTTGGCACCGCGGCGATCAGCGAAAACAGCCAGACCAATCGCACATGCAACCGCCCGTTGCTGCCCAGCCCCGAGTGCGAGGCACGCGCAAGGGCAATTCGCCGCCCCGCCAGCACGACCAGCGTCATCGCCGGGACAAGCGAACCGATCAACAAGGAGGTGGTCAATTTTGCCGGCAGCAATTGATCGCCGGCGGCGTGTTCCGGGTTCAATTTGACCCAGCTCAGGGTCACCATCATCACCAGCGCGATCCCGGCGATCGTTTCCAGCAACAGGAAAACGTTTGCGCGCCGCAGCGCGATCAGCAGACGCCGCCACCAAGCGGGCAATCGCCGGGCCCGACTGGACCGTTGAGCTGCAATTTGACCAATCATAGTTGCTCTGTGACAACACCCCTGTTGCCCAAATGCAAGCATTATTACACTGTTGGGGGCTCCGCTGCGGCAGAGCGAGCTGCATCATGCGCGAAGTGTGGAATCCTCTGGGTGAATACCCAGCTCGGACAGCCGCTTGCGCAAGGTGTTGCGATTGATTCCCAGGATTTGCGCAGCGCGCAATTGGTTGCCCGTGGTCTGGGCCAGCACGTGCAGAAACAGCGGACGTTCAAACATGGCCAGCGCGTCGTCGTACAACTGGCCAGGCACGCCGGGATTGTCCGTCAACCATTGACCTAGCGCAGCGGAAAGTCCGGGCGCAACTGAAAGTCCGGGCGCGGCTGACAGATCGCCAACCACACGCACGCTTTCGGGCGGGCGTGGTCCGCCCTCTCCTGCCAGCTTCTGTTCACCCGCCAGCATCGGTTCAATCGCGGCGGCATCGATTATGTCGTCGCGCGCCATCAGCGCCAGGCGGTAAATCAGATTGCGCAATTCGCGGACATTGCCGCGCCATGGCTGCCGCGCCAGCAGCGCGGCGGCGGCAGCGGTCAATTGGCGGCGTGGCAGGCCTTCGCTGGCCGCGCAGTTCAGGAAATGGTGCGACAGCGCCGCGATGTCGTCGGCGCGATCACGCAATGGCGGCAATTCGATCGGCACGACGGCCAGGCGATAATACAGATCCTGGCGAAACGAGCCCGCCGCAATCATCGGCATCAAGTCACGGTTGGTCGCGGCGATGATCCGGCAATCCAGCTGGATTTCTTCGCCCCCGCCGACCCGGCGGATGCGTCCCGATTGCAAGGCGCGCAACAGGCGTGTCTGTGCCTCGATCGGCATGTCGCCGATTTCGTCGAGGAACAGCGTGCCCCCGGCGGCGAGCTCGAATTTGCCCAGATGGCGTGCCACTGCGCCGGTAAATGCGCCCTTTTCATGACCGAACAATTCGCTTTCGATCAAATCGTGCGGGATCGCAGCGGCGTTGACTGCCACGAATGGCCCGCTTCCCCGGTTACCCAGCTGATGTATAGCCTCGGCGACGAGTTCCTTGCCAGTGCCCGATTCGCCCAGAATCAGCACGGTCAAATCATTGCGCAACACGCGCGTGATCATGCGATAGACCGCCTGCATCGGCGGGCTGCGCCCGACCAGCGGCAGGCCTTGTGTCACAGTATCGGCGGGCGTGCCGGTCGCGGGCGCATTGGCCTGACCAATCCCCTGGTGAACCGCAGCCACCAGTTCGTCCAGATCGAACGGTTTGGGGAAATATTCGAAAGCACCGGTGTCGCTGGCGCGCACGGCGGTATCAAGCGTGTTTTGCGCCGACAGGATGATCACCGGCAAGTGCGGATGGCGCTGACGCACGGCCGGCAGCGTTTCGATGCCATCGCCATCGGTGAGCATGACATCGGTCAGCATCATCGCATAATCCGCCGTGGCCAGCAGGCGGTCGCGCCCCGCGACTGTGTCGCTGCACGTGACGACAAATCCTTCGGCCGCCAGGGCGGCGGTGATGACCATTGCGATCGAGGCGTCATCTTCGACCAGGAGGATCGAACGCGGCGTCATTTATTTACCGCCCGTTTGCTCGGCGCCGAACCCGCAATCGGCAAATGCAGCCGAAAATGCGTCAGCCCTTTGGCTTCGTCGCGATCATACGTCACCCGCCCATTCATTTCGCGTACCAGTTTCTGCACGAGTGCCAGGCCAAGCCCCTGCCCGCTTTTCTTGCTCGACACGAATGGTTCGAAAATATGGTCGCGCAGCGCCGCCGGTACGCCGCCGCCGTTGTCACTGATACGCACCTCGATCGGTAGGCGCAGGGGCTTGTCCCCTGCGGCCTGACGCACCTGAATGCCGCTGGCAAACCGGGTGCGCACGATCACGCGCGGGTTTGCGAGGCCTTCGCAGGCATCGCGCGCATTGGCCATCAGGTTCAGCAGCACTTGCACCAGCTGATCCGGGTTGGCGCTGATCGGGGGCAGGCTGGGGTCGAATTCTTCTTCGACGATCAGGCGAGCGCCTGCCACATGGCGCCCCCCCGCTGCAACGCCGCCCGCCGCCAGAATCGCCTGCGCGTGGCGCGATGCCTCATGCAGGTTGCATTCGGCCTCCGGCTCTGCGCTGCGGCGGCTGAGCGATTGCATTTGATCGATCAGTTTGGCGATGCGGTCGACTTCACGGGTGATCAGCCCGGTCAGGGCGCGATCGGCCTGATCGACGTGGCGATCAAGCAGTTGCGCGGCGCCGCGAATGCCGGCGAGCGGGTTCTTGATTTCGTGCGCCAGCACTTCGGGTGCGCGCAACACCGCATGACCTGAATCATCGTCGCCTGCCATGCCCAGGGTTAGCGCCTCTACGCCGACAGGTTCCTGCAGCACCAGCATTTGCCAACCGGGGAAATGCACCACCGGTGCGGTCATCAGATCGATCGGCCGCGCCGGTTGATCCAGGATTCGCACCAAAGTGCCGCGCGCGACCAGATGGGCCTCTCGCTCGTTCAGCCGTTCGACAATCAGCGGTTCTTCAAACACAAACATGTCCTGAACCGGGCGACCGATCAAACGGCTTGCCCCCTGCCCGACGAGTTGCTCGCCCGCCGGATTGACCGATGCAACCGACAGATCGGGCGCGAGCAGGAACAGCGCCTGGGGCAGACTGGCAACAAGATGTTTGAGATCGGGCGCGGTCTTCGAATCGGGTGCAGTCTTCGAATTGGGTGCAGTCTTCGAATCAGGCACGGTCCTGGAATCACGTTCGGCGGTTGCGCTATGCCAGTCGAACGCGGTGGTCATGCCACCAATCGCTCGCCCGCCGGGTCAAACCGCCCATAAAAATCGGCCAGGCTAGCCAGCACCGCATCGGGATCATCGATGAAATTGACACGATTGCGAAATTCTGCAGATCCGGTCAGGCCCCTGGTATACCACCCGAGATGCTTGCGCGCCATGTTGACACCGACAGTCGTGCCGTAAATGCCCAGCATGTCCTGATAATGTTCGACAATGACGTCATACTGTTCGCCGATTGCGGGGTCGGCCAAAACTTCGCCGGTATTCAACCAATGCATCACCTGGCCCAGAAACCACGGCCGGCCATACGCGCCGCGCCCGATCATCACGCCATCGGCGCCGCTTTGTTCCAGCGCGCTGGCGACATCGGAAATCGCACAGATATCGCCATTGACGATTACCGGGATATCGACCGCATCTTTGACGCGCTGCACAAAGCCCCAATCGGCAGAGCCTTTATACATCTGGTTGCGGGTGCGGCCATGGACCGTGATCATCTGCGCGCCAAGATCTTGCGCAATGCGCGCAAGTTCGGGGGCGTTCAGGCTGTCATGGCACCAGCCCATGCGCATTTTGACCGTCACCGGCACCGACACCGCCTTGACCGTCGCCTCGATCAACGCAGCGGCGAGCGCGACATCGCGCATCAACGCCGATCCGGCATCGCCATTGACCACCTTGCGCACGGGGCAACCCATATTGATGTCGATGATCGCGGCGCCGCGATCTTGCGACAGACGCGCCGCATCGGCCATTTGCGCGGGTTCGCAACCGATTAATTGCATCGACACGGGTTCCTCGATCGGGTCCCAGGCCGCCTTTTGGATCGATTGGCGCGTTTCGCGGATCGCCGCCGGGCTGGCGATCATCTCGGTGACATTCAGCCCCGACCCATAGCGGCGGACCATGCGGCGAAACGGCAAGTCGGACACGCCGGTCATCGGCGCGAGCACAACCGGGCACTCGATCCGGACGGGACCGATTGTAATGGGCTTCAACACCGGACGAATTGCCGCATTGCTCATTCTTGCATCGCTAACTGCCTAAAAAACAGGCACCGTTTAGCCAATTGCCGGGACATGAGCAAGTTTGTAAGGGCCGCATACCATGAACGCCAAGCAACAATTATATGGGGCGCCCCCACCCGGATTTGCCGCAGTGGTCGTTGCGGCCGGCAAAGGCCTGCGCGCCGGTGGCACTGTGCCCAAACAATTTGCGCTGTCGCGCGGCAAACCACTGGTACGGCACAGCGTCGAATGCCTGCTGGCTGCCGGGGCCGATCCGCTGGTCGTGGCAGTCCCCGATGATTTCCGGGCCGACGCAGAGACTGCGCTGGCTGGACTGCCAGTAACCATGGTCCCTGGCGGCGCAACCCGCCGGGATTCGGTTCGGGCTGCGCTCGAATGGCTGGACCGCCATGGCACAAACCATCACAGTAAAGTCGCGCGTGTGCTGATCCATGATGCCGCGCGGCCGGATTTGCCCCGGTCCGTGATCGCGGCGCTGGTCGATGCACTGGATCAGGCGTCCGGCGCGATCCCGGTGTTGCCCGTGGTCGACAGCGTTGTACGCGGGCACAATGGATGGCGGCAGACCGCGGAATCGCGTGACGGGCTGTATCGTGTGCAGACCCCGCAGGCGTTTCGATTTGCCGAAATACTGGCCGCGCATCGCGCGTGGGACCAGATCGAAGAGGCAGGCGATGACGCCACTATGGCGCAGGCCGCAGGGCTTGCCATTGCGCTCGTTTCGGGCGACGAACGACTGCGCAAAGTCACGTTTGCGAACGATTTCGTCCGCCCGGATATGGAACCAACGATGAACTGGCGTACTGGCATGGGCTTTGATGTGCACCGTCTGGCGGATGGCGAAGACTTATGGCTGTGCGGGGTGCAGATCGATCACCCGCGCGGCCTGGCCGGGCACAGCGATGCCGATGTCGCGATCCACGCGCTGGTCGATGCGCTGCTCGGCGCGATTGCCGCTGGCGATATCGGCGATCATTTCCCGCCGTCCGATCCGCAATGGCGCGGCGCAGCATCCGATCGTTTTCTGGCCCGCGCGACCGCGCTGGTGCGCGAACGCGGGTTCGATATCGGCAATGTCGATGTGACGATCATTTGCGAGGCACCCCGGATCGGGCCGCATAAACTGGCGATGCGCGAACGGCTTTCCGCGATCATGGACATTCCGATCGACAGGGTCAGCGTCAAGGCCACCACCACCGAACGGCTAGGCCTGACCGGGCGCGGCGAAGGCATTGCGGCGCAGGCCGTTGCCACGGTCATCGCCGCATGATGGCCACGCGCACGCTGCGGGTTGCCCGCGCGCTGCGGGCGCTGATCGCGCCGGGGCTGGTGCTGATCGCGCCGGGGCTGGCGCTGATCGCGCTGGGTTCGGCGACGGCTGCACGGGCTGCTGACGATGCTTGTATGACCCCGACTGAGTTGAACGCGACGCTGGTCTATGCGCTGCCCGTGGTGATCGAGACCACCGCGCAAATCTGCCGGCCGGTTTTGGCACGCGATGGATATCTGGGCACGCAAAACGCGAACCTGGCCACGCGCTACCGTGTGGGGCAAGCGGCGGCGTGGCCGGTTGCGCGCGCTGCGGTGCTGAAAATCGCGGGCGGCGGTTTGGGCAAATTCGCCGCGCTATTGCCCGATAGCGCATTGCAGGGATTCGCCGGCGGTTATGTCGATCAATTCGTGGTACAAGGTGTGCGTGCCACCGATTGCCCGGATATCGAACAGGCGCTGGCGTTGATGGCCCCCTTGCCACCGGAAAACACCGCCGGTTTGATCGCGCTGGTGGTGCGCCGCGTCGAAGCCTCGAATTCTGGTAAAACTGTTGTGGCAGGCAAAAAATTGCACCTGCCGCTGTGCCCCATTGCTCTCGTACCGACCGTGGCTATGCCCGTTCCGGTGCATTGAAGGATCCAGGTTTAATGGAAAATTTGCTTCCCGCCGACCTGATCAAGCTGGCCGCGCGCGTGATTGCCGAAAACAAGGCGCTGGGGCGCACGGTGGCTGTCGCTGAAAGCTGCACCGGCGGCTTGGTCGCCGCTGCGCTGACCGAAATCGCCGGCAGTTCAGCAGTGTTTGATCGCGGGTTTGTGACGTATTCCAATGCGGCGAAAATAGAAATGCTTGGCGTGCCCGAGGATCTGATCGATACCTTTGGTGCGGTATCGGTCGCGGTGGCGTGGTCGATGGCACAAGGTGCGCTGACCCGCTCGGGCGCTGACGTTGCGGTCGCGATCACCGGGATTGCCGGGCCCGAAGGCGGCTCGGAACAGAAACCGGTGGGCACAGTGGTGTTTGCCTGCGCCCGGCGCGGTCAGGATGACGAAGACGCGGTCGAAGCGGAAACCAAACTGTTTACTGGCGATTTTACCGGACCGGACGGGCGTCCCGAAGTTCGCCGTCAGGCCGCACTGGTCGCGCTCGAACTGTTGCTGCCGCCTGCGATCTGACTCACAGAATACAATTTGGCCGCGCGCGTTTCAAACGCTGTGACCATCTTGCGAAACGCGCGGTCGAGGTACTGTCCGGCCAGCTTTTCAAACAGCGCATTGCGGAACGTGAATTCGCAGACAAACTCGATGCGGCAGCCGCCGCCGTCGTTCGGCGCGAACGTCCAGGTGTTCGACAGGCTCTTCATCGGACCGTCGAGATATTCGACCGTGATGGCGCCCGGTCGCGTCTTCGTCACCCGGCTGGTGAATTTCTCGCGCAACGCGCTGAATCCCACCATCATGTCGGCGATCATTTCGTGGCCATCATCCGACCGCACGCGCGTGCCGACGACCCATGGCAGGAATTCGGCATAGCTCTTCACATCGGCCACGAGATCGAACATCTGTTCGGGTGACCAGATCATGAGCCGTGTTTCGGCGATGCGCGGCATGTCAGCCAGCCAGTTTGAGCGTCTTGGCAAGCTGGGCTTTGGCCAGTTGCACGTCGCGCGCGGCACGCATTTGCGCAAAATCTTCGCCCGCGTGATAGCTTGAGCGGGTCAGCGGGCTGGCCGCGACTTGCAGGAAACCCTTGGCTCGGGCGATCGCGCCATACGCCGAAAATGCCTGCGGGGTGACGAATTCGATCACTTTGGTGTGTTTTGGCGTGGGTTGCAGATATTGGCCCATCGTCAGGAAATCGATCCCGACGGTGCGCATGTCGTCCATCACCTGATGCACTTCGAGCCGTGCCTCGCCCAGCCCCAGCATCACGCCGGATTTGGTAAACACACGCGGGTCGTGGCGCTTGACCTCTTCCAGCAGGCGCAGTGACGCGTAATAGCGCGCGCCGGGGCGGATCGTGGGATAGAGCCGGGGCACGGTTTCCAGATTGTGGTTATAGACATCGGGCCCGGCGGCCATGATCGCTTCGACTGCGGCAACCATTTTGCCTCTGAAATCCGGCGTCAGGATTTCGATCGTCGTGTGCGGCGTCTGTTCGCGCAATGCCCGGATCACTTTGACGAACTGACCGGCGCCGCCATCGGGCAGATCATCACGGTCGACCGAGGTGATCACGATGTGTTGAAGGCCCAACCGCGCCGCCGCCTCTGCGACATGGCCGGGCTCGGTCAGATCGACCGCGCGGGGCATGCCTGTCTTGACGTTGCAAAACGCGCAGGCGCGCGTGCAGACATCGCCCAGGATCATCACTGTCGCGTGTTTCTTGGTCCAGCATTCGCCGATATTGGGGCACGCTGCCTCTTCACACACTGTGTTGAGCTTCAGATCGCGCATCAGTTTGCGCGTCTCGTGATAGCCCTTGCTGGTCGGTGCCTTGACACGGATCCAGTCGGGTTTGCGCTGGCGGACGGGCGCGCTGTCAGCGTCTGCCCGCTTGGAATCCTCGAGTGTGTTTGCGGTCGATTTGTCGGTCATGGAGTTCAGATAATCCTTTGGCGCGCGAATTGCCAGACCCCAAGCGTGCTTGCACTCGTGTGCGGTAGCGGTCATTGGATCGGCGCACGCATCCTCGGGAGAACCGACAATGGCCGATCCTCTTTCCCCAGCACTCGATCACCTGATTGCTGGCTATCGGCGTTTTCGCGAACAGGACTGGACGCCAAAGCTGGCCCGCTGGCGCGAATTGCGCGACGGCCAATCGCCGCAAGTGATGGTGATCGCCTGTTCCGACAGCCGCGTCGATCCCGCGCAAGTGTTCGACACCGATCCGGGCGAAATGTTCGTGGTCCGCAATGTTGCCGCGATGGTGCCCCCATTTGAAACCGCGCCGGGCCGCCATGGCGTGTCCGCAGCGCTGGAATTCGCGGTACAAGTGTTGAAAATCAGGGAAATAATCGTGCTCGGCCATGGCATGTGCGGCGGTTGCAAGGTAGCGCTGAACCAAAGCCTGCAAGGGACCGAGCCGGGCGAAGGCGGCTTTATCGCCGACTGGATCGCGCTGCTCGATGACGCGCGCGGGCCGGTCGTAGCGAAATACGGCACCACCGGCCGCGATGCCGAACGCGCGATGGAACAGGCGGGCGTTCGCACCAGCCTGGCCAATCTGCGCACGTTTCCTTGTGTCGCTCACAAGGAAACGGCGGGTAAATTACGCCTGACCGGCGCGTTCTTTGCGATCAGCGACGGGCTGCTGCATCTGCTGGATGAAACGACCGGCGCGTTTAACCCCGTCGTATAGCGGGCCAATCGCCCAGATTTTTGACGTAAAATAGACGGGTGACGCAAAAACGGCGGCTCTGACAGAGCCGCCGTTGTCTGGTCGTGTCCGCAGGCTTACTTGCCGGCGGCTTTCTGGTCGGCATAAATCGACCACAACTGGGCGATCGCGACGCGGGTACCGCCGACTTTGGCCAGATTTGCCTTCGCGTCGGGATATTTGCCTTCGTCGATCTGGGCAATCGCCAGACGGGTCAGGATGCGATCCTTTTCAGCATCGACCCCGCCTTTGCTCAGCGCCAGTGTATACAGTTCGTCGGCCTTGGCCGGATCGGCATAGGACAGAAACGTGTCACCTGCGGCCGCTGCAACTTTGCCTGATGGCGAAGCAGAGGCTTCCTTGGCCAGGCCCGGCAGCGACGCCTTGTCGGCGGCGACGCGCGGACGCGCCTGCACCATGACATCCTTGACGAACGTGTCCTCGGGCTTGAGCGCGTGGACGGCAATGCCCTGTTCGGCAATGCGGACGGCTTCACCCGGGAACCGGCGGGCGTCGATTGCTTGCAGATAAGCGACATATTCGCGTTCGATGTATTTGGGTTCAAGCTTCAGCGCGCCGGCCTGATCCATCAGGCGGCTGACATCGAGCTCTTCCTGGCTGGTAAAATTGGTCGCGCTGTTGCGCACCAATTGTGCCGCGCCCAGCCAGTTGATCGGCGTGGGATAGGCCGCCACGAGCAGCAGCGCCCATTCGGTTGATTCGGCAGGCAGTTTCGCGCCATAGGCAATGCGATTACCACGGCTGTACCATTCCTCGGGAACCGCGGCATTGGCGGCCTTGCGCGCGGCAATCGCGGTTTTCAGCGCGGCGAGGCCCTGTTTGGGCTGCCCCGATGACGCGTACGATTCGGCCAGCATCTGCGGTACCGCGTCGTCTACTTTTGGGTCAGACATCAGCGGCGTCAGCACTTTGGTCGCGGTCGCGTAATCCTTTGCAACATAGGCCATCTGGCCCAGCATCGCACTGACTGTGGTTACCAGATTAGGTTGCAACTGACCGCTGTCGATCATGTTTTGCAGACCCTTCCCGGTCAGCGCGGAATCGCCAGTCCAGCCACCGACCTGCCGCTGCCAGTCGCCGTAAATCAGGCGGTCCGTCGGCGATTTCACATTGGGCTCCATCGCAGCCAGTTGCGGCACCAACGGGTCGGCGGCGGTCTTTAGATCGGCATCCGGGACTTTGCCTTTTTTGGCGAGCACATCGTTGAAGGTTTTCTGAAACGGCCCGGCAACTTTGGTGAATTCAGCTGAATTGGTGACTTTCGGTGCGTCTTTGGCCACGGCAGGTACCGCGATCACGGCGCCGAGCGCAGCAACCATCGCCACATGCGCCGCAGCGAGCGCGGCGGCGGCAATCGGCCGACCGAATGACGCAAATGTACGCCGCCCAAATGAATCCCGCATAGTCCTTACTCTCCATGTTCGCCCCCGGAACGCAGCATGATATTGGTCCCATGCTGTGTCGGGCCGTTTGATCTGCGTTCGTTTGAAGCGGTTTTTGACCGTTTGCAATGTCTTCTGGCTAGCACTTGTGCGGTGAACCGCAATTGAACGGCGTTTCATCGCATCTGATTAGGTATCTGGCACCGTTTTTGCCCAGCGAAATGTGGAAAAACCGGCACCAGGGCTTGCTGCGACTGGCCATTGGCAGTTCCACGGTCTAGGACCAAAGGCTTGAGCCAATCCGGTCCAATGGCATACCGTGCTTCGATGACATCGTCGCGACACGGCCGATTTGCCCAGCAGCGAGAACGCCACACGTGAGCGATGATATCACCATGATCGATCCCCTCAAACCATCCGGGCAGCCGGAATTTCAGCGGATCGACATCGTTGATGAAATGAAATCCAGCTATCTCGATTACGCGATGAGCGTGATCGTGTCGCGCGCGCTGCCAGATGTGCGTGACGGGCTGAAGCCGGTGCACCGGCGGATTTTGTGGACCAGCCACGAAAACGGTTTCACGCCGAACAAGCCCTATCGCAAATCGGCGCGCATCGTCGGCGATTGCATGGGCAAATACCATCCGCACGGCGATTCGGCGATCTATGACGCGCTGGCGCGCATGACGCAGGATTGGTCGATGCGCCTGCCGCTGCTCGACGGGCAAGGCAATTTCGGATCGATGGATCCCGATCCGCCAGCGTCGATGCGCTATACCGAGGCGCGCCTGGCCAAAGTTGCCGAAGCGCTGCTCGCCGATATTGAAAAAGATACGGTCGATTTTCAGCCCAATTACGATGGCGCCGAAAACGAACCGCAAGTTCTGCCCGCACGCTATCCCAATTTGCTGGTCAATGGCGCGGGCGGTATCGCGGTCGGCATGGCGACCAATATTCCGCCGCACAATCTGGGCGAAGTAATCGACGCGTGTTTTGCCTATATGGACAACCCGGCGATCACGATTGACGAACTGATCCGCATTGTCCCTGCGCCCGATTTCCCGACCGCGCCGCTGATCCTGGGCACCCACGGCGCACGCAAGGCGTATACCGAGGGGCGCGGATCGATCATCATGCGCGCCCGGCACATCGTTGAGGAAACGCGTGGGCGCGGCGATGGCCGGCGCTCGATCGTACTGACCTCGATCCCCTATCAGGTCGGAAAATCGGGCCTCGTCGAAAAAATCGCCGAAGCGGCAAAGGACAAACGGATCGAAGGCATTGCCGACATCCGCGACGAATCCAACCGCGAAGGCGTGCGCGTGGTCATCGACCTGAAGCGCGATGCCACGCCCGAGGTGGTGTTGAATCAGTTGTGGCGCAACACCCCGGCGCAGTCGAATTTTCCCGCCAACATGCTCGCGATCCGGGGTGGTCGGCCCGAAACGTTAAGCCTGAAGGATATCATCGAATGCTTCGTGCATTTCCGCGAGGAAGTGATCACGCGGCGCACCAAATTTGAACTGCTGAAAGCGCGCGATCGCGCCCATATTCTGCTTGGTCTGGTGGTCGCGGTCACCAATCTGGACCAGGTGGTCAAAATCATCCGCGGTTCGGCAAATCCGGGGCTCGCCCGCGAAGCGCTGATTACCCGCGAATGGGCGATGGGCGATATTGCGCAATATATCCGCCTGGTCGAAGCGATCGAAGATGACGTGCCGACCGATACCGCGACCTACCGCTTGTCGGAAACGCAGGTTCGCGCGATTCTCGATTTGCGTCTGCATCGCCTGACCGCGCTCGGTCGCGATGAAATCGGTGGCGAGCTGGAAGTTCTGGCCAAGGCGATTGCCGGATATCTGTCGATCCTGGCCGACCGGGTAAAGCTGTATGGCGTGATGCGCGACGAATTGATGGCGGTGCGCACCGCCTATGCCACGCCGCGCCTGTCGGAAATCACCGCGCCCGCTGATGGTATCGAAGACGAAGACCTGATCGAACGCGAAGACATGGTCGTCACGATCACGCTCGACGGTTATATCAAACGCACCCCGCTATCGACGTTCCGCGCGCAGAACCGGGGCGGCAAAGGCCGCTCGGGCATGGCGACCAAGGACGAAGATGCAATCGGCACGATGTTCGTCGCCAGCACGCATACGCCGGTGTTGTTCTTTTCGACTGCCGGCAAAGTCTATCGGCTGAAAGTGTGGCGCCTGCCCGAAGGCGGCGCGGTCACGCGCGGCCGTCCGGTGGTCAACCTGCTGCCCGCGCTCGACCAGAACGAGACGATCGCCGCCGTGCTCGCGCTACCCGAAGACGAAGCGGAATGGGGCAAGCTCAATGTCATGTTTGCAACAGCGCTGGGCAATGTCCGCCGCAATGCAATGGACGCGTTTGCCAACATTCCCTCCAACGGCAAATACGCGATGCGTTTTGAAGAAGGCGACAGCGACCGCCTGATGGGCGTTGCGCTGCTGTCCGATGGCGACGATGTGCTGCTGGCGAGCCGCCAGGGCAAAGCGATCCGCTTCCCCGGAAACGATGTCCGCGAATTCCAGAGCCGGCAGTCGACCGGTGTGCGCGGCATGATGCTGAAAGACGGCGACGAAGTAATCTCGCTGTCGATCCTGCACCGCGCCGGCGTGCGCGATCAGGACGAACGCGACGAATATCTGCGTTTTGCCCCGTGGAAACCCGAACGCGAAGGCGAGCCGGCGATGGATCCGGCGCGCTTTGCCGATCTGGCCGAACGCGAACAGTTTATCCTGACGGTCTGCGCCAATGGCTATGGCAAGCTGTCGTCGGCCTATGAATACCGCCGCACCGGTCGCGGCGGACAGGGCATTGTCAATATCGACAACATCGAACGCAATGGCCCGGTCGTGGCAAGTTTTCCCACGATCCGCGCAGACCAGTTGATGCTGGTCACCGACCAGGCCAAGCTGATCCGCCTGCCGCTGACGACGCTGCGCGTCATCGGTCGCGGTACTGCCGGCGTGCGTCTGTTCAATGTTGCCGACAAGGAACACGTCGTCAGCGCCGCGCGCCTTGCGGAAACCGATGAGGACGTCGAGAGCGTGGTGGACACCGGCGCAGAGCTGAACCCAGATACAGCAGGCCCAGATTTATCAGACGACGCCGAGCCCATGAGCGAATGAGCGCATCAACCGCGTACAAGATCCTGACCGCCGCGCAGTGGGCCGATTGGCAGGCCACTGGGGTGTTCGTCGGCGCGCCGGTCGATCTGGCGGATGGCTATATCCACATGTCGACCGCCGATCAGGTCACTGAAACCGCCGACAAACACTTCGCCGGCCAGGACGGCCTGTTCGTGGTGCGCATAGACCTGCACGCGCTGGGCGGCATAATCCGCTGGGAACCATCACGCGGCGGCGCACTGTTCCCCCACGCCTACGCCCCGCTGCCGCTCGCCACAGCACCAGCGGCGGTACCCCTGACCCGCAAAAACGGCGCAGTAATCCTTCCCTGACCGGGGTGGCGGCAACCCCAAAGACGCTGACGCAGCGGCATATCTTCACCAAAGCTTGCCCATTCACACCGCCGGTGCCAAAGCGCAAAGCATGGCACATCAGGTACACATCATCGGCGGCGGCATGGCTGGCAGCGAAGCGGCCTGGCAGCTTGCACGGCGCGGGGTGCATGTGCGCCTGTCGGAAATGCGAGGATCGCAATCGGACGGTGGCGACGACATTTCGCCCGCGCATCAGGGCACCGGGCTGGCCGAACTGGTCTGTTCCAATTCGTTCCGGTCTGACGATCATGTCAGCAATGCGGTGGGGTTGCTGCATCATGAGATGCGCAATTGCGACAGCCTGATCATGGCCGCCGCTGCGCGCGCGCAAGTTCCGGCGGGGTCGGCGCTGGCGGTTGATCGCGACGTGTTTTCCGCTGCGGTTGAAGAGGCGCTGGCCAGCCTGCCCACGCTCGAAGTGGTGCGCGAGCGCATCGATGCCGTGCCGACAGACGGCCATGTGATCATCGCCACCGGTCCGCTGACCGCGCCAGCGTTCGCAGGCGCGATCGGCGCTGCGACTGGCGCCGACGCGCTGGCGTTTTTCGATGCGATTGCACCGATTGTCCACCACGACAGCATCGACATGGACATCTGCTGGAAAGCATCCCGCTGGGACAAAGGCGAGGCGGACTATATCAACTGCCCGATGGACCGCGACCAGTACATCGCCTTTCATCAGGGGCTGATCACCGGCGAAAAGACCGAATTTCGCGAATGGGAGGCAAGTACCCCCTATTTCGAAGGGTGCATGCCGATCGAGGTTTCGGCGGCGCGCGGCGAAGACACGTTGCGGTTTGGTCCGATGAAGCCCGTCGGGCTGGACAACCCGCGGACCGGGCGCTGGCCTTATGCGGTTGTGCAATTGCGCCAGGACAACAAGCTGGGCACGCTGTGGAATATCGTCGGTTTTCAGACCAAGCTGAAACACGCCGAACAAGTCCGCCTGTTCCGCACGATTCCGGGCCTGCAAAATGCCGAATTCGCGCGGCTTGGCGGGCTGCATCGCAACACATTTATCCAGTCTCCCAAAGTGCTCGACCGGCAATTGCGCCTGCACAACGATCCGCGCGTGCGCTTTGCCGGACAGATCACGGGGTGCGAAGGCTATGTCGAAAGCGCCGCGATTGGCCTGCTGGCGGGATTGATGACAGCGGCAGAACTGGGTGGGCGCGATTGGACCACCCCGCCACGCACCAGCGCGCTGGGCGCGCTGCTGT
>JAYTHT010000570.1:0-2729 GCA_043732365.1 Novosphingobium sp.
TGTTCCACCAAAAGCGCACCGTCTCATGGCAAATGTCGACGCCGCGTTCAGATAACAGGTCTTCGACGCTCCGCAGCGACAGCGGGTACCGGACATACATCATAACCGCCATGCGGATCACCTCGGGCGACGAGTTGAAACAGCGGAACGGATTGGTAAGCGGACTCATCGAACCGATAAATCCGCCCCCTGCCCTTGCACCAAATTTTCTCTGACAGCGCCCCGCATCGACCAATAAATCGGCGCACCGGCAGCCAGCAGCGCCAGCCCCCAGGCATCGGCACGCAGCCCGAGGCCCCACACTATCCACGCAACATAGCTTGCCGCAATCGTCGCCGCCACTACCACAGTCCACTCGCCGCGCACCAGTTTCAGCGCCGCCAGCGCGCTGGCAAAATAGGCCAGCAAGCCCGCAGCAAGGCTTATCTCGATAACGGCGGCGAACAGGTTCGCGGTGCTTCCTGAATAGCTCAGCAGCATGACGGCACTCAGCAAGATCCCGGACAGCAAGTGGGCGCGGGCGGGTGTGCCTTGCGGCGTTTCCTTGGCGAACCATGCGGGGAACACTTTGCCGCGCGCCATGGCCAAGGGCATTTCGCCCTGCAGCAGGATAAAACCATTGAGTGCGCCCAGCGCGCTCACGGCGGCGAACAAGGCTATGGCATCGGCCGCCAGCGGCCCAAAGCTGCGCCCCAGAAAATCGGCAACAGGCGCGGGCGATTGCGCGAGCATTTGCGACGGCACGAAATACAACAATGTCGCGGCAATCGAAAAATAGATCACCCCGGTTAACCCCGTGCCCAGCATTGTCGCACGTGGCACGTTGCGTTCGGGATCGATAACTTTGTCCGCGGGCACGGTCGCCGCTTCGACGCCCAGAAAGCCCCAGAACGTCAGCGCCGCAGCCTGGGCGATCAACCCGCCGGTCAAGGGGACAGCCAGCGGAACGGCCGCTGCGACATGCGCGGCAGGCAGCAAATACCAAGCCCCCAACAGCATCACCAGCCCCAACGGCACCAGCTTGGCAATCGCGGTAATCACTTGCACATGCCCGGCCAGCGCCACGCCGCGCACGTTCACATAGACCAATGCCCAGACCAACGCCAAAGCGGCGCCCGCCGCCATCGCTGGTTGGCGCAGGAAAATCAGCGGGCTGCTGAGCGCGCTGATCGCTGCCACCGCAATGGCGGCATTGCCCGTCCACACCGAAACCCAATAGCTCCACGCCACCGCGAAGCCGGCACCGCGACCAAAAGCCGCCTCAACATAGGCATAGGGCCCGCCCGCTTTGGGAATTTTCGCCGAAAGACGCGCAAACACCCAGGCCAGCGACATCGCTCCGATGATCGTTGCCGCCCACCCGGCCAGGGCATTTATGCCGAGCGGCGCCAGTGTTGCCGGCAACAGATAAACACCCGAGCCGATCATGTTGCCGACCACCAAAGCGAGCACCATGCCAAACCCAAGTGCTCGCTTCCCGGTTTCCATTGCTGTTATCGTTCCCCCAAGCCCAAATCGGATTTTACGTTGTCGGCGTAAACCGCAAGGACAGGCAAGACATGCCGCCATCTATCTTGGCGCATTCAGTGTTGTTTACGCTCACGACATTATATCCGCGCCCGGTCAAAATTTCCGCCGTTTTTGGAAATCCCGACGGCATTATGACCATGTCATTGACACGGATCGCATTGGCACAGGCATCTTCACCTTCGGCGGTTTCAATGACTGTGTAATCAGCGAAGCATCCGGATGCCTTAAGTCGTGGCGTCACCAGTATGGTTTGATGATCCAGCAAGGAACAATCAGTTTTGAAATGAAGCACGCCCGGGGGGGTGATCACTTCGCGCACGCGATGCCCCCATGCATTGGCGATTTGGGTTAATTCGGCAATGCCGGCGGCATCCGTTCGCGCCGAACGACCGACCAGAATTTCCCGTTCGGTCACGAGTATATCGCCGCCTTCGACAAAACCAGGACCGGTAATGACCTCTATCTGACTGAAAAATTGCGAAAGATGCGGAGCCATCGCGCTTGCTTCACCCCGCCTGCTTATCGCTCCGGGACGAAGCACAATGGCACCCTGCGGCAGGCACAGGGTGGTATCCTCCACAAAGCAGCAATCAGGAAATTCATCCAGCGACGCCATTTCAACAACCGTCATCCCCACTTTTTGCAGCGCCGCGACATATTCGCCATGATGCGCACTGATGCGGGCATAATCGGGGTTCCCCTGATCGACCGCGCGCAGTCCGTTGCAGATCGTGGTGGGGGGGCGACGCGTAATGGCGTGGGTAAATTGGTAGGAATGATAAGGCATCGGCGCGCTTTCAAGAATTTTGGAATCTTTAGTTCGTGGGCCCACCCTGCGCAAGCAGCGCGTGACTCCGCGACAGGCGCTGTCGGCAAATATCTAACGCGAAGATCGGCCCAAACCGCTTCTACCAAAACCAGACAATCTCGTGGCAAATATCGATCCCATTTTCAAAAAGCAGGTCCTTGGCATTCCGCAGCGACAGCCGGTACCAGCCATAGAACAGAACCGCCATGCGGATCACCTCGGGCGACGAATTGAAACAGCGGAACGGATTGACAGGCTTGCTTATTTTTCCGTTTTCTCAGCCCCCTACCTCGAAGAGCCCGATCCGAAAGTTTGCCAATCATAGCAGCATGTTACGATCATTCGCATGGGAATGCCTACATTGGAGGCAATGCAGCATCTGTGCCGTTTG
>JAYTHT010000571.1:0-2722 GCA_043732365.1 Novosphingobium sp.
CCAGCCAATCCCAAAGCAGCCCGATGCAATCTCGTGCGCCACGGCACATGCGATCAGCCCCCCGGCCCACCGTCGGCGATCGGCACCGATCATCCAGGCGGCCAGGATCGCGCTCGACAACCAGACCATGGCAAAACCGCCATTGAGCCGGGCGAAGGCGCAAGCGAATACCGCGCCGCCAAAATAGAGCAGGGCAACTGCCGATATCCCAAAAATACTACGAACAATTCCCATGCTCGCATTAGCCATTGCGGTGGTAAATTTCGGCTTAAAATCGGCAAATAACCCAATGGCCACCATAAAAAATGGCGCGGGGCGCGGTTTGCAGGGCGCTTTGGGTGATCGTCCGCCTGTAAACAGTGTCATCATATGGACATATCACCGGTCGCGGGCCCTTGCGTTTTGGGCCAAACGAGGCCACATGCCGCCCTTATTGCATAGACCCTTGCGCCCGCGGAACAATCCTGGACCTATGAACTTTACCAACCCATTTTCCGATGAAGACGGCGACAAACTGCATGAGGAATGCGGTGTTTTCGGCGTTCTCGGCTTGGCCGACGCCGCCGCGCTGACCGCGCTCGGCCTGCATGCCCTCCAACATCGCGGGCAGGAAGCAGTGGGCATCACCAGCTTTGACGGGGTGGAATTCTATTCACGGCGCGGCAACGGCCATGTCGCACAGAATTTTTCATCGAGCGAGGCGCTGAGCGAATTGCCCGGGATGATGGCACTCGGCCATGTGCGGTATTCGACGACGGGCGGCGCCGGCCTGCGCAATGTGCAACCACTGTACGCCGATCTGGCGTCAGGCGGATTTGCCATCGCGCACAACGGCAACATTTCCAACGCGATGACGCTCCGCCGCGATCTGGTGACAAAAGGTGCGATCTTTCAGTCGACCAGCGACACCGAAGTCATCATCCACCTGGTCGCCACCAGCCGTTACCCGACATTGCTCGACCGCTTTACCGATGCGCTGCGGCTGGTCGAGGGCGCCTATTCGCTGATCTGCACCACGCCAGAGGGCATGATCGCCTGCCGCGATCCGCTCGGTATCCGTCCGCTGGTCATGGGCAAACTTGGCGACGCGATCATTTTTGCCAGCGAGACGGTCGCACTCGATGTCGTCGGCGCCGAATTTGTGCGTGAGATTGAACCGGGCGAACTGGTGCAAGTTGGCATGGATGGCGAAATCATTTCGCATCGCCCATTCCGCAACGCGCGTTCACGAATGTGCATTTTCGAACATGTCTATTTCAGCCGTCCGGATTCGATCATCGGCGGCCGATCGGTCTACCAGGTGCGCAAGGCGATCGGCGAACAGCTCGCGATCGAGGCGTTTATTGACGCGGACATCGTTATTCCCGTGCCCGATAGCGGCACCCCGGCGGCGCTGGGCTATGCGCAACAATCGGGCATCCCATTCGAACTGGGCATCATCCGGTCGCACTATGTCGGGCGTACGTTCATTCAGCCATCGGACGGCAAGCGCAACGCCGATGTGAAGCGCAAGCACAATGCCAACCGCGCGCTCGTCGCGGGCAAACGGATCGTGTTGATCGACGATTCGATCGTGCGCGGCACCACGTCGATGAAAATCGTCCAGATGATGCGCGAAGCAGGCGCCAGCGAAGTCCATTTCCGCGTCGCCAGCCCGCCGACCGAACATTCCTGTTTCTATGGCGTCGATACGCCCGAACGGTCCAAACTGCTCGCTGCGCGAATGGATGTTGAAGAAATGGCCCGGTTTATTCAGGCCGACAGCCTGGCCTTCGTATCGATCGACGGGCTGTATCGCGCTGTCGGTGAAGCTCAACGCAATGCCACGCGCCCGCAATATTGCGATGCCTGTTTCAGCGGCGATTATCCCACCCGGTTGACCGATCTGGGTGATCGCGAAGCAGAAGTGCGCGGGATTGTGCAAGTCGCCGAATGAACAGCGCACTTGCAGGCAAAGTCGCGCTGGTTACAGGGGCAAGCCGGGGCATTGGTGCGGCGACCGCGCGCGCATTGGCCGCGTCCGGCGCGCATGTGATCCTGGTCGCGCGGACTGCGCGCGATCTGGAGGCGGTGGAACAGACGATCTTTGACGCGGGCGGATCTGCGACGATTGCCCCGTGCGATCTGGCCGAGCCCGATGCGATTTCGCGGCTGGCCACCGCGCTGGTCGGGCGGTGGTCTGCGCTTGACATTATGGTGATTAATGCTGCGGTTCTGCCCGTGCTGACCCCGGTGTGGCAAATCGAGCCGCACGATCTCAATCGCGGGCTGCTGCTCAATGTCGCCGCGACGCAGGCCTTGATCGCCAGTTTTCACACGATGTTGCGCAAAAGCGCGGGCGCGCGGGTCGTCGGTGTGACGAGCGGCGTCGGCGCGGGGCCACGCGCCTATTGGGGCGCGTATGGTGCATCGAAAGCGGCGTTCGACAATTTGCTCGATGCCTATGCGCAAGAAGTGCGCAGCATATCGGACATCCGCGTTGCCATCGTCGACCCTGGCGCAACCCGCACCGCGATGCGCGCCAAAGCGTTTCCCGGCGAAGACCCGGCGAGTGTCAAACCGCCCGAAGTGGTTGGCGCCCGGATTGCTGCGTTGGTTGCAGAAGATTTCGCAAGTCCGCACCGCGAGCGGGTAGAACCTGCCCCTAGAGCTTGATGCGATAAGAAAGAATCGCATCAAGCTCTACGAGAGCTTTGCTTTCGCGTGATTTAATGCGAAAACC